>CAMFPJ010000021.1 GCA_945971755.1 uncultured Clostridia bacterium | reverse complement strand
AATAAAATTCTGGAGCTTATTGAAGATTCATCATCAAACAAGGCGGCAAGTGAGGACTTCATTACAAAATTTGCAAGATACTACACACCCATAGTCGTTATTAGTGCGGTATTATTAGCATTTATTCCGCCCATATTTGTTGGTGAATTAAAAATGTGGCTAATGAGAGCTTTAACTTTTCTTGTTATCTCCTGCCCTTGTGCGCTTGTTATTTCAATTCCTCTTTCATTTTTCGGCGGAATCGGAGGAGCTTCAAGAAAAGGTATTCTTATTAAAGGCTCATGCTATCTTGAAAATCTTTCAAAAGCAGAGATTGCGGTGTTTGACAAGACAGGCACTCTTACCGAAGGGTCATTTAGCGTAACTGCTATACACCCGGTAGGCATCAGCAAAGAAGAACTTGCGTATTACTGCGCTTACGCAGAAATGTACTCAGACCACCCGATTGCCCGTTCTGTTAAGGACTACTACGGAAAAGATATTGATTCTTCTGTTATTGAAAATGTTGAAGAAATCGCAGGTCACGGAATTAAGGCAACCGTTGGAGGTCACGACGTTCTTGCAGGCAACAAAAAACTGTGTGACAAATACGGGATACGGTGCGAGCCCTGTGAGAAAATCGGCACAATTCTTCACGCTGCAGTTGACGGAAATTACGTTGGGCACATAATAATCTCTGACAGAATTAAAGAAAACTCCGCCGATATGATTAAAGAGTTAAAAAATAACGGTGTAAAAACCGTTATGCTTACGGGTGACCGTGACGAGGTGGGCAAAGACGTTGCTAATTCTCTTGGCATTGACGAAGTTCACACAGAGTTACTCCCTGCCGACAAGGTAAATATCGTTGAAAAATTGTTCTCTCAAAAGAGCAAAAAAGGGAAACTGATTTTCTCCGGTGACGGAATAAATGATGCACCTGTTCTTGCACGAGCAGACATCGGCATTGCAATGGGTGGAATTGGCTCTGATGCTTCAATCGAAGCGGCAGATGTTGTTATTATGGATGATGACATCGGCAAAATCGGCACAGCAGTTAATATTTCTAAACGTACACTAAAAATAGTTAAAGAAAACATTGTATTTGCATTGGGCATTAAAATTGCATTTTTAGCATTGGGTGCATTTGGTATTACTACAATGTGGATGGCAGTTTTTGCCGATGTAGGCGTTAGTGTTATTGCAATTCTTAACTCAATGAGAACATTGAAGAAATAAAACGAGAATAACGGCAGAAAAAACCGCACTTTCAAATATGAGAGTGCGGTTTTAATATTTATATGATATTCCAAAGTTGTCAAAACACTAAATAGTTTATATTTAGCATTATCAATCAAGAAAGTCGCGAAGCTTTTTGCTGCGACTGGGGTGACGGAGTTTGCGAAGAGCTTTCGCCTCAATCTGACGGATACGCTCTCTTGTAACGCCGAACTCTGTACCAACCTCTTCAAGAGTTCTTGGGTGACCGTCTTCAAGTCCGAAACGAAGTGAAAGCACCTTTGACTCTCTGGGTGTAAGAGTTTTAAGCACTTCGGAAAGTTGCTCTTTCAGAAGTGATATTGAGGCAGCGTCAGCCGGTGAAAGGGCTTCGTCATCGGGAATAAAGTCGCCCAAATGGCTGTCTTCCTCTTCACCGATAGGTGTTTCAAGAGAAACAGGCTCCTGTGAAAGACGAAGAATTTCACGGACTTTATCAGTGGGCATTCCGAGTTCTTCCGCAATTTCTTCTGCTGAAGGATCGTGGCCGTTCTTATGAAGAAGCTGTGTACTTGTCTTTTTAACCTTATTGATTGTTTCCACCATGTGAACAGGAATACGAATCGTTCTTGCCTGGTCAGCGATGGCACGTGTAATTGCCTGTCTTATCCACCATGTAGCATAGGTTGAGAACTTAAAGCCCTTTGTGTAGTCAAATTTGTCAACGGCCTTAATAAGGCCCAGATTGCCCTCCTGAATAAGGTCAAGGAAAGCCATACCTCTGCCCACATAACGTTTTGCAATACTAACAACAAGACGGAGGTTAGCCTCTGCAAGACGTTTCTTTGCGTCAGGGTCATCATCCGCAATTCTCATAGCGAGAACCTGTTCTTCTTCTGTTGAAAGAAGCGGCACACGGCCGATTTCTTTAAGATAAACACGAACAGGGTCATCCATAGCGAGAGTTTTATTCTCACCTGATCCGCCGTCATCGGATTTTGCGAGGTCCGTTTCGTTGGTGATAGCGTCTCTGGCCATATCGCCGAGGTCGTCAATAATTTCAATATTGTTCTGTTCGATGATTTCATAAAGCTTGTCAAGCTCGTCCATTTCAATGTCAAGCTCAATAATAGCAGTATCAATTTCCTGCGTTGTAAGCTTGCCGACTGATTTACCCTTTTCAACTAAAGCTTTAATAGCAGTCTTTTTGTCAAGATTTTCCATATTCTTCCACCCTTATGTATTGTTATTGAAGAAGCTTAAGAAATCGTCATCGCTGATATTTTCTGTACCTACAGCCGAAGTACTTTTCTTATTCTTCTCTTCAATGATGATTTTTATACAATCATCACATTCATCCTGTGTGTTCTGAAGTGTTTGCGAAACAGTTTGTATTTTTGCAACAGCTTTAATCTCATCATCAATCAGGTCACCGTAAAGGAAAGAAATCTCTGCCGATTTTCCCTCTCTGAGCCTATTTGCGACAGTTTTGTAAATTCTACCGTTAAAATCGGTGACAAAATCTTCAAAAGATATTTTCCTGTCAGCAAATTTGATAAGCTCGGGATTTGCCATAACAATGGCTATGAGAGTTTCTTCCGCCTTGGCGGCTCTGTAATTTTGAGAGCGCTCAGGATTTAGTTTATCAAGCACATCAGGATTTTTAATCACTGATGTTAACTCTTTTTTCTTGCGTGCATACTGAGTAGATTTACTTACACGCTTAACTTCATCTGTGATTGCAGATTTTGCAACAGAAAGCTCTGTGCTAAGTCTTGAAGCGTAAATATCAAGTTCAATGGGACTTAAATTAGACAAAATCGGTATTGCCGCACGAAGATACCTTCTTTTACCGTCATCAGTGCTTAAATCAAGTTTTTCACGTTCTGCCAAAAGCTTAAATTCAATTTCGTTGGCGGCCCCCTCAATAATTGACTTAAATCGTTCAACGCCGTAATTTTTAATTATTTCATCGGGGTCTTTGCCGCCTGAAAGTTTAAGGACACGTATTTTAGCATTTGTTTTTGAGAAAACCTGCAAGGCTCTGTCGGTTGCTTTTTTGCCCGCCTCGTCATTATCATAGCAAATAAATATTTCAGAGGCATAACGTGACATTAAATGCGCTTGTTCTTGTGTTAATGCAGTACCAAGACCTGCAACGGCGTTTGTAAAGCCTGCCTGGTGAAGCATTACAACGTCAATGTTGCCCTCACAAAGAATAAGACTGTCTTTACCTGATTTGCGTGCAAAGTTAAGTGCAAAAACTTCATTACCTTTTTTGTAAACAAGCGTGTCAGCAGTGTTAACGTATTTTCCCTTATCCTCCTCGCGAAGTCTTCTGCCGCTAAATCCCAAGACATTACCTCGAAGGTCAATAATCGGGAACATAAGTCGGTGCCTGAAATTATCAAAATAAGTTCCCTTTTGCGATTTTTTGAGAAGATTTGCTTCAAAAAGTTCATAGTCTGTAAAGCCTTTTGAATTAAGGTAATCTTTAAGGCTTGTCCATGAATCCGGAGCGTAACCGATGCCGAATTTAATAACTGTTTCTCGTGTAAGACGCCTGTTTTGACAGTATTCCACCGCGGCTTTGCCGTTTAGTGAGAATAACTGTTTGCTGTAAAACTTAGCAGCCTCTCTGTTTGCCTCATACATACGCAGTCTGTGCTTTGCAAGAGTTGAGTCGTATGAATTATCGTCAGGCAAGTCCATTCCGACTTTGTCTGCGAGGAATTTGACAGCGTCAATGTAATCAAGATTTTCAATCGAACGAATAAAACTGATTACATCTCCCCCCTCACCGCAGCCGAAGCAATAAAACGACTGTGTATCGGGATAAACCGTAAATGAGGGAGTTTTCTCACCGTGAAACGGGCACAGACCTCTGCATATTTTTCCGTTTCGTTTTATGTTAACATAAGAGGAAATAACTGTTTCAATGTCTGCTCGGCGGCGCAATTCTTCAATATAATCGTCACTGATAGCCATTAGAAATCCCCCATTCCCATATCCACCCATGAATCCGGAATAAATATGCTGTGATAAACAGAAAGAAGATAGCGGTCACTCATACCTGCAATATAATCGCAAACAGCACGTTCTATGCCCTCATTTTCAATAATATATGAATATGCCTCGGGTATTTTACTGCTGTTTTTTACAAAGTATTCATAAAGTTGAATGATAATGTCGATTGCCTTTGTTTCTTCACTTTTGCAAGAGGGGTTTGTGTAAACAAGACTGAACATAAGACTGTGAAGTTCGTCGAAAGGCTTTTTAATATCAGAAGAAAGACAAATATCGTCCACGCTGTTTTCAACACAATTCTTAACAAGAGTATCTATACGCTCGGACTTCGTTGTACCAAGTGATAAACGAATTGTGAGCGGAATATCCTCCTCGGTCATTATTCCACCGCGGACTGCATCGTCAATATCATGGTTAATGTAAGCAATTCTGTCGGCAAGTTTAACAATTCTGCCTTCTAAAGTATCTGCTTCTTTGCCCTTTGTGTGACAAACAATTCCGTCGCGCACTTCGTATGTAAGGTTTAATCCACGTCCACCTTTTTCAAGTTTTTCAACCACTCTAAGGCTTTGCTCATAATGACGGAATCCACCCGGGCAGACCTCATTTAGCGCACGCTCACCTGCATGTCCAAAAGGCGTGTGGCCCAAATCGTGACCGAGAGCAATAGCTTCGGTTAAATCAGAGTTAAGCGCAAGAGCGTTTGAAATTGTACGGGCAATCTGAGCAACCTCCAGAGTGTGAGTTAGGCGGGTACGGTAATGGTCGCCCAAAGGTGACAAAAACACTTGCGTTTTATGTTTAAGACGGCGGAATGAGTTTGAGTGAATAATTCTGTCTCTGTCTCTTTGAAAATCAGTCCTGAGAGAACACTTTTCTTCAAAAACTTCTCTACCTCTTGTGTTAACGGAAAGGCAAGCATTTTTAGAAAGAATCATACTTTCGTTATTTTCAAGTTTTTCACGAACTGTCATTTTTCCGCCTCCTTTTTACTCTCTAATATATCTATATAACAAAAAAGTACAAAATACTTTTTTATTTTCAAAATTCATAAAAATTTTCCGACAGAACTTTCGGAGAAATTTTTCCGTTACTCAGTTCCGTAAGTTTGGCACAGAAGCTATCATACAAATCGTCTTTTATCCTTAAAGTTACGGTAACATTATCGGCAAAATCAGAACCTTTAATCACTGTCTCCTGTGCGCGTAGAAAAGCTTCAAGTTTTCCGTAAAAAGTATAATCGCAAGTAACGGAAAACTCCTTCGCATTTGCCATTGTAACAATTTTTGCGGCGTCAAGTGAAATTTTAGCAGCATGCGAATAAGCACGGACAAGCCCACCGCCGCCGAGAAGTATTCCGCCGAAGTAACGTGTAACAACTACGCAAACATCACAAACATTTTCTTTTTCAAGAACACTTAAAACAGGGACGCCTGCGGTGCCTTGCGGCTCGCCGTCATCGGAATAACGCTTAATGTTGCCTTCACGGAGAATATAGGCATAAACATTGTGAGTTGCATCCCAGTGTTTTGATTTAATTTCGGAAATAAAGTTGTCAGCCTCTTCTTTTGACGCAACGGGACAAGCATAGCCAATGAATTTGGAATGCTTTACCGTGTATTCGTCATTAGCTGTTGCTTTAACTGTTCTGTACTCCATAATTCCTCCGCAAAAACAAAAGGTGGCACAAATTTGTACCACCGTGTTTGTTATTTAGATTCAAGATTGTAACGCTTGTTGAAACGATCAACACGACCGCCTGTGTCAACGAGCTTCTGTTTACCTGTAAAGAACGGGTGGCAATTTGAGCAAATATCAACTTTAAGGTCAGACTTAGTTGAACGGGTTTCAAATGTAGCACCGCAAGCGCACTTTACGGTAGTAGTCTCATAATTAGGATGGATTCCTTCTTTCACGAATTGTCACCTCTTTCGGTTAGTCATTTATTAAGCCTTATAAGTTTAGCACAGACTATAATAAAAATCAAGTGTTTTTTTCAAAATTTACGGAAATTTCTTGAGAGAGTTCAAAGGAGTACAGAGTAACATTAACATTTTCAGCTCCGAAGCACTCTTCCGCAGCCTTTTTGTACATAAGCATTTGAGCCTTATAACGCTTACAGAGTTCTTCGGCAGATTTTACTCTGTCTGTCTTGTAATCGACGATTTCAGCGTTCTTGCCGTTCAAAATCATTCCGTCAATTACACCCTGCACCACTGCGTACTCACTTTCGGGAATGTTTTCGTCACTGTAAATTTCATTTAGCGGAACAGACATAGTAAACTCTATTTCCCGCAAATATTTATCTGCACAGGTAATGCGTCTGAACATATCGCTCCCGAAAAAAGCAGTAATTTTCGACTTATCGATAATACTTGCCTCTTCTTCGGTAAATACGCCACTCTCAACTGCTCTTTTTATTTCTGAATTAAGATTTTTAGAAGCATTGATAAAATCACAAACTCCCATAAACTTGTGAATAAGCGTTCCCCTTTTAGCGGGAGTGATTAAACCTTTGCTTAAAAAACTCGGGTTTTCGCTTGCAAAAAATTCATTTAAGTAAGATTTATCCATGGAAGAAGCCGTGTATTTAATTTCGAGACCTGCCAAAGAGTCATAAGGATAAACATAAGACACTTTTTTATCAATAGTTTCAATAAGTGTTTTATCTGCGGAATATTCTTGTTTTGTTTCTTCAATTTTAACTGTTTCATATTCGCTTTCTTCGGCTATATGAAACGCTATTTTGCTTTCTGTTGGAATTTCCGTTCTTCCGGGAAGATGCTTTATAAAATCATATCCGGACAAAGAAGGATGGTGAATTAGAGAAAGCAATATCCAACTGAAAAAGCTGTTCAGATTTTGAATTGCAACGTGAATATTCTCGTCATCTACATTGTTTTCACTGAAAAGTTTCTTGATTTTTTGTTCCGGATTATAAAGACTTCCGACCATAATGAGTTTTTCTTTGGCTCTTGTCATTGCAACATAAAGCAGTCTTAAGTTTTCGGCAGTTGCTTCATCTTCGCCTTTTGCAATCACCGATGAAAAAACCTGTGTTTTAATTTCGCGGTTTTCCTCAGGTACAAAGCGCAAAGCACCTGCACCGAGAGTTTTATTTACCAGCAACTTTTCGGTTGTTTCCTTACGGAATTTTGATGACAGATTAGCAAGAATTACAACGGGAAATTCAAGACCCTTACTCTTATGAATTGTCATTATACGCACAACATTGTCGTTTTCAGACACGGTTTCCGCTCCCTCAAGGTCATTTGAGTTCTTTTGAAGCTTATCAATGTAACGAATAAAGCCGGAAAGCCCGAAGTTGCCGCTTGAGGAGTAATTTTCCGCATAGGATGTTAACTTTTGAAGGTTTAATGCACGTTTGTCACCGCCGTTCATTGCTGAAACGACGCAGTCAAAAGAAGTGACCTCATAAATTCTGCGAATCAAATCAGGCACCGAGAGCGTAACTGAAAGAGTACGGAAATGCTCAAGCATTTCGAGAAAAGATTTTACTTTACCGTCGGTTTCCTCGATCATTTTAAGTGCAGAATAGATTGAGCAAGTTCTGTTTTCCGCACGAATTCTTGCAATGTCATCCTCTGTAAACGCAGTCATCGGAGAAAGAAGCACAGCAAGAAGCGGAATATCTTGAATCGGGTTATCTATGACACGAAGCATTGAAATTACTGTCATTATTTCGGAATTATCAAAAAATCCGCCCTCTTTTTTATAATGAACCGGTATTCCCATTTCGGAAAGTATTCCCGCCATTACGTTTGCCTTATCTTTAACGGCACGAAGAATAATGCAAATATCACTGTATTTAACGGGACGCTTATTTTCTTCTTTTCCCACAGTCATTTTTTCATCAATCATTTTCTTGATGAGATTACCGATATATCTTGATTCATTTTCAAGATTATTTGACGCCGAATTTTCTGACGGCAGAACGTGAACCGATGCGTCACTTTCTTCGTGTTCCTCATAACCTTTTGCACCGTAAACCAAGCGTTCGGTTTTTTTGTAATCGAGTTTGCCGAGCTTCGGAAGCATTAAATAGTCAAAGAAATAGTTGACGGCGTCAACTACCCCCTTGCGGCTTCTGAAGTTGCTGTCAAGTGAGATTTTAGCAGGATAATTTTTTCCGTCAAAAGTGTTGTGACTGTCTAAAAGAGAGACAAAAATCTCCGGTGAAGCCAAACGGAAAGCATAAATGCTCTGTTTTACGTCACCTACTATAAATTCGTTTGAGCCGTCTTTTGAAATTGCATTAAACAAGCTGACCTGTGCTTCGTTTGTGTCTTGGAACTCATCAATTAAGATTTCGTCAAACTCGCCCGCAAGTTCTTTCGCAAGGCCCGTTTTTTTCATTTCACCGTTTTGGTCAGTTTCATAAAGCAAACGAAGTGAAAAATGAAGAACATCCGAAAAATAGTAGGCGTTATTCTCTGATTTAATCTCACTCAATCGTTCGGTAAATTGAATTACACGTTTTTTAAGGGCCGACATAACGGGTCTGAGGTAATTTAAGTCATCTGAATGGTCTTCGGAAGTGCAGACCATAAAAGAATTAAGCTTTGCGAAGTCCCCTTTAAGAGAATCACGGCGTGCGGCTTTCAGTTCAAAGAACAGGTCGTCTTTTTCATCGGCTTTGAATGTTGCAAATCTTGGCAGTGAAAGAAGACTTAATTTTTCTCTTACTGTGTTCCACGTGGCACCCAAGTCAATACAATCAAGTATTTCTTTTAACAAGGACTCAACAGGTGTTAAATCATTTGTAAGTTCCATCTCAAGCCTGCCGGAGCCGACTGCATCCAGAAGAATTCTGTCAATTTTTGAAATAGTGTAGCAAATATAATCGCGAAGCAAGGCAAGCGTGTATTCGCCCCAGACACTCTTTTCAATCGGGCAATCAGTAAAGAAAGGTTCAAAGGCCTTTTCTATCCACTGACCCGGGTTTGAATCTGACATTGAAATATTATAGATTTTTATTAAAATGTCGCGAAGAAGCCTGTCGTTTTTACCGTCGGTAAAGTGTTCAAGCAATGTTAAATCGGCTTCGTCCGGGTTTTCGTAAATATCCGCAAGAATTTCATCGGCTGTATCGCCGAGTAGAATTTGGTGGTCACTGTCACTCATCAAAGTAAAATCGGGTGAAATTCCGAGTAAGTCGGAATTATCTTTTACAAGCTTTTGACAAAAACTGTCCATTGTTGAAATTTGTGCCTCTGACAGATACATTTTCTGCCGCTTCAAAAAAGCATTTTTAGGGTCTTCTTTTATTTTTTTCGACAAAGCATTTGAGAGCCTGTTTTTCATTTCAGCCGCTGCGGCTTTTGTGAATGTAACAACCAAAAGTCGTTCGACGGGTGACGGCGAAACAGGGTCAGTAAGACGTTTAATGATGCGTTCAACAAGAACCGTGGTTTTGCCTGAACCGGCAGCCGCAGATACAAGAATTGTACCGCCTAAGGAGTTAATTGCCTGATTTTGCGCCGGAGTCCATGTATTATCTTTACTCACCGTCATCACCCCCCTAAAATCTCAAGTACTTCATCAAATTTCAATTTTTCAATCTCATGAACAGGCGCACCGCTCTCACGCTTACAAACCGATTTGTAAACGCAGTAATCGCAAGCGCCTTCGGTTGGAAAAGCGTTGATTTTACCTTTATGCAGACTTTCTGCCATATTCTTAATCTCACTGTCAACGCGGTCGCGCAGTTTGTAAAGGGAATTCAGAGTAATAACATTGCCCGCTGCATGACCGTTTTTGTCGATAGATGACGGAATTAAAACGCCTCCGCCACCGTGCTCCATAGCATTGATAACATTAATATTATTAAGAACTAAGCCTTTCATTTGATATTTTGATTTTTCTGCTTTTTGCAATGCAGCTTCGTCAGAATAACGTCCGATTTTAGATGCGGTAAGTTTAACTGCTTTTGCCGGAAAATAAAGAACGCCTGCGGGAATTACGTTGCCGTATTTTTCACCGCCGTTTTGCCAAATTGCAAAAAGGTAAATGAGCATTTGCATATTTATGCCTTCCAAAACTTCGTAAAGGTTAAAGTCCTTGCCGCCTGTTTTGTAGTCAATAATACGAATAAAGTTGTTTTCACCGTCTGAGTAAGAGTCAACACGGTCAACCTTACCCCTGATTCTGACTTTTCCGCCGTCAGAGAGTTCTAACTCATAAGGCCTTATTTCACCGTCACGGTCAATGTTAAGCTCAAAATCAACGGGTGTAAAATCGCAATTCTTGAATTCTTCAATAAGGCGAAGTACAACTTTCAGTGTGCGGTCTTTAATCAGTTCAATCGTTCTCAGGAAAGAAGCGTTTTTGTTCTCTATGCCGCTCATTTGCTCTTCAATGTAAGTTTCAATTATTCTGTCAGTAATTTCCTTTGCTTCGTTTCTTGAAAGGTTTGTTAATTTTTCTTTTGGATATTCTCTAAGTATTGTTTCAAGCACAAAGTGAACAAGAGTACCTGTCTGTGCCGGGTCAATCTCTGCAGTTTTTCTCGGCTTTGCCGAAATGCCGTATTCACAGAAATACTCAAATGGGCAGTGATAATACTTCTCTGTTCTTGACGCTGTTAAATACATATCCTTACCGAACAGTTCTTCGGCAATTCTTCCGTCGGTAAGTTCAAAAGAATTTTTGCGAATTTTGTTAATCATTTGAATTTTACCGTCATTTGAATTTTCTTTGAAATATTCATAAAGTGAGGAAGCAAGCGTTGAGCCGTTAACACTCTCACCTGCCAGTGCGGAAAATGCAGATTTTTCACTTTCTATTCTGTTTAATGCCGTATCTCTAAAAACCGAATGATTAGGAAACATTTTTTCTATTGAAATTACTATGTCAGACGGGAAAAGCGAAGACGAATCTGAATCGAACGAAGAAAAAGACACATAAAGCTTGTCTGTTGAAAGGGTTAAAGCGCGGTAAGCTATAAAAAGTTCGGATACACTGTTATATTCAAGGTTACTTACAAGCTCGATATTGTTTTCTATTAGCTCGGTTCTTTCTCTGTCGGAAAGAAGCGTACCTGCCGAAGAAACACCGGGAAAGACGCCTTCGTTAGCACCTACAACAAACACCGCTTTCGGCGCGGAAGCACGAATTCTGTCCGCGCTGCCCACAATAACTTCGTCAACACCGCTTGGAATTACGCCAACATCCTTTGAGCTAACCAAAATGTCAAAAAGCTCTGCATAACGGGAAATTGAGATTGTTTGTTTGCCGACTGCAAAATTAAGAGTATCAAAAATCTCTGTAATCATTTGCCATACAGTGCTTTGCTCAATTGACAGTTCGCTGTCACCGTTTGTTTGAAGCGCCAAAGCAATATTTTTAAGATTTTTATCAATTCCTGCATTTCGCAAAAACATAAAAATTTCTTTTGAAATTGTTTCGCCGTTCTTACTTGAGATTTTACTCTTAAGACTTAAAATAGGCGCAACAATTCGCTCGCGAAGGTTATTTAATTCCGCAAGTTTTTGTTCTGTTTTTTCATTGTTTTCTTCGCCGAAGCCCTCAGGGTTATCTTTCCATTCTTTCTTAAATGCGGCACCGTTAATATTCCACATTAAAACATAATCTTCAAATTCACCTATTTCTTCAGTTGTAAAGCCGTAAAGTCCCGTTTTAAGAATCGCAAGAACATTGTCGGCAGAGAAGCCGTCGTTAATAATAAGCAAAAGTGTCCGCAAAAAAACAGTCAACGGCTGGTGAGTTACAGACTGACGGGAGTCGAAAAAACATTTAATTCCGTACTTTCTGAATGAAGATGCAAGCTCGTTTTTGTATGAGCCCTCCTGCCTTTCGATTACTGCAATGTCACGGTAGCGGTAACCGAAAATCCTTGTGAGACGGCGAATTTCGGATGCAATTGCATCACACTCGTCTTTTTTGTTTTTGCACGGCATTAAAGTGATTTCATTAGCATCGCCCGAAAAGATTTCGTGGGAGTCCTCAAACAAATGCTTCTCAAGAAAGTTTAACTCAGGTGCTTTGTACTCTTCCTTGGGTTCAAGATTTTCTGTTGGCGCTATTTTTATGCCTGCCCTGTTTGCAATATCTTTAAGTGTTTTAATTTCGTTATGAGCGTTTCTGAAAAGCTCATACCTGCCGTTTCGGTTTTCGTTGTCATAACAGAATGTAATGTAAAGATCGGAAGAAGTTTTCAATATCTTTTCAAGAACAGCATATTCCTGACCCGAAAAACCCGAGAAGCCGTCAACAGCGACGGTTTTGCCGCTGAAATAGTCGTCAGATTCCAAAGCATCGCACAGTATGTCAAGATAATCGGTATCATCACCGAAATTTTCATGTACAAGGACATCATAGCAATTAAAAATCTCTGCCAGTTCCGAGAGTTTTAACGAAAAAGACTCACGGCGAACCGAACCTGAAGCAATTTTTAATGCTTTAGGCTCTATTTTGTATTTTTTCAATTCCTTACGAAATGAGATAAGCTCAGAAATAAGTGCAGGGTTTTTAACGTATCTTCTGAACTTAACCGTTTTTTCCCCTAAAGATTCAACCGCAATGCTCATTAAAATCGCACGGGTTGAATCGTCAACGGTTTTATCAGGCAGTTTACCGCACTTGTCAAGTACTTTTTCTGCAAGTCTTGAAAAGCTCAAAACCTCAGCAGTATTGCCTTTCTCGTTGCCGAGTAGTTGAAGCATTGCTCTTTCGGTTTCAAATGAGAACTGTTCAGGCACAATCAAAACAGCCTTATTGGGCTCAGAAAACGCTGTGTCGGCAATTAACTTGCGAATTTTTCTTGTTTTTCCGCTGCCGGTTCGCCCTGTAATAATATGAAGCATAAACTACTCCTCAATAGATTTTATAAAGCACGGCACCGTGCGGTGCGACTTCAAAATTCATAATGTTTTCTGTCTTGCAAATATCATCACGTTTCCAAAGGTCACGAAGCGTTTTTTCGGTTTCAAAGCCGAATTTGTTAAAGTCAACAACCACCGTGTTTTTTTCGTCACTTATGTTGAAAACAGCAAAAATCACATTGTTTTTATTGTCATACGCCTTACGGATAACCGTTGAGTCATCACGGAAAATCTCTTTGCCGCCGTGTGAGTCCTGATTTACCGCCAAAACCTCGGAATTAGTGATAAGGTTTAAGGTCCACTCGTCATTTTCACGCATTTCACCGCCAAACATTAAGGGAGAGCGGAAAATGCACCAAAGCGTCATTAGTGTGATTTGCTCATCATGAGTAAAGTTTGTGTATCTGTTTTTTTCTCCGTGGCAGGTTCCGTTTTTGGAAATTCGCCCGAGAGGCAGCATATCACAGTCAGGCCATTTGCCCTTTGCAACAACATTTTCCCACATTTTGCAACGATCAAACATAGAACGAAGCTGAGTCCAATCGTCCCAAAAATCGCCCGTTAAACGCCACATATTTGCATTTTCGCAAAGGTGTTCAGCAACGCTTATTTCAGCAGGACCGGGCGAAAGGCTTAATACAATTGGGCGGCCTGTTTTGTCAATGGCTTTTCTAATCATTTCAACCTCTGCACGAGCAGAATACGGGTTATCCCATTTTCTGAACTCAGTGACGCAAATGTCGTCCACCTTGACAAAATCGACACCCCAAGAAGCATAAAGTTCAAAAATCGAATCATAATATTCCTGCGCACCCTTACGGTCTGCTTCAATTCCGTACATATCGGTATTCCACGAGCAAACCGAGAAATGATGAGCAATCTCACGTGCAGTTTTGTCCGTCCCTAAAATTTTTGTGTTACGGTGGACTGCCTGTCGCGGAATTCCGCGCATAATATGAATACCGAATTTTAGCCCCATAGAGTGAATTTTGTCGGATATGGGCTTAAAGCCGGCACCGTTTTTTGAGGACGGAAAACGATTTTCCGCAGGAATAAGACGAGAGTACTCGTCCATACAAAGCTCGGTGAAATTATTGTAATCATTATCTTTGGCGTTTGGCTCATACCATTGAATGTCACAAACAACATACTGCCAACCGAATTGTTTAAGATTTTTTGCCATATATTCTGCATTACCCAGAAGCTGTTCTTCGTTTACGGCGGCACCGTAACAGTCCCAACTGTTCCAGCCCATTGGCGGAGTTTTTGCAAAAGAGTTTTTATCCATAAAACCACCTCAAAAAGTTATAATTAATTTTAACACACGCAAAGAAAAAAGTAAATAAACATCTGTACTAAAACAAGGACATAAAATAAAATGAATTTAGACTGATGTTTTTTATAAAATTCCTTGACAAGTGTAAAAATTTATGATAATATAATCAAGCCAAATGCGGAGAGGTAGCGAAGCGGTCATAACGCGGCGGTCTTGAAAACCGTTTGAGGTCAAACTCACAAGGGTTCGAATCCCTTCCTCTCCGCCATTTTTATTTTAACTGAATAACGCTAAACACGTTACGCTTGCAGAAGTACTCAAGTTGGTGACGAGGCGCCCCTGCTAAGGGCGTAGGCCGGGTAACCGGTGCGAGAGTTCGAGTCTCTCCTTCTGCGCCAATAGAAGCCATACATCTTTTGATGTGTGGCTTTTATTCGTTTTACTTGAGAGAGACGAGAACTCTTTCGTCCATGTGCGACGGTTCGCCGCAGGCGGAGGAGCACGGACATATAATCGGATATTTGCGGAGCAAATGAAAAAGGCACGGCCTTTTTCGAGTCTCTCCTTCTGCGCCAATAGAAGCCATACATCTTTTGATGTGTGGCTTTTATTCGTTTTACTTGAGAGAGACGAGAACTCTTTCGTCCATGTGCGACGGTTCGCCGCAGGCGGAGGAGCACGGACATATAATCGGATATTTGCGGAGCAAATGAAAAAGGCACGGCCTTTTTCGAGTCTCTCCTTCTGCGCCAAAACGCAAAAACCCCACAAGCATTGATATACAACGAAATCCGTTGATATATAAGGCTTTGTGGGGATTTTTTTGTTTATATAAATTTACACTAATTTACACAAATTTTCATAAATTTATTCGTAAAATGTTCGTAAAATATTCGTAAAGATTTTACATAGTTGTCTCTCTTGCCCTTTGCGAATGAAAGCTCCTTGAGTTCTTCTCTTGTGTTCTTGAGCTGTTTCTCTACATTGTTAAGCTCTGTGATATTCTTGCGATAATCGTCAAGATACTTCTGCTCAATGTCGTTCTGTGCAAGTCCAGAGAATGTGCTTAACAAGATGTCGCGAGGAGTTTCTTTGGTTGAATATAATGCACTTTCTCCTAAGTCTCCTTTAGGTCTACTTGAGTATCCAAAATGCTTGAGGACATCTGCTGACAATGCATCTGGGAAATATTCGTTGACATATTTCAAAATATTTGATATACTGATTTTAGAAACAGTTGGAAGAGCAACATTGTTGTGACTTCCGAGCATTTTGCTAACTGTTTCTTTTTTTGTGCTTACAGCATGTACTACATCAACTGACTCTACATTGTCTGTAAATCTATCAACAATAGTTCTTACAATATAATTATTATCTTTGCTTTTAGCAAATCCTATAAGCACCATTGTCTTATCCGTCAATTCGTTTTTTGGAGTTAACTCGTTAATTGCGATTGAATTTTTAATTATTTCGCCAATGTTTAATATAACAGGTGTAGATATATTTAGTCTTCTATCCAATCCATGAATAACAGATTTATTTGATATAGTAACTTCTTTATCAATGTCACTAACATATACAACTGCATTTCCTTTGTCATTGCGTCTTCCAGACTCAATGGCTTTTTTTATCGCACTATTTTTGATATCTTTTCTCGTTTGACTGTTAGGATTGTAGATAATAGAATCATCAACAAATGTAATATTCATATCTGGTTTAGATACAAGGCTTTCATAAGAATATTTTTCACTATACCTCACATCCTCGCTGTCGGTAGGATTGGTGTTATCAGCAAGCTTGATTTGGTTAGAGTTAAAGGCTATGTATTCCTCATTGCTATTATTAACACCGTCATATCCAAGACTTTCAAGATATTCTCTTGCTTTTACTCCAGCGTTGTTCTGTCCCTGAAACATTCTTAAGACTTTATATCCAATCTGCTCACTTGCTGGATTTGTAATGTTAAGGTAATATGCTTTAACATTTGTTCCATAGCCTTGAGCATCTAATTCCCATGGACTAAAGAAAGAGCCTTGAATATCCATATTGTGTCTGCCTTTAGTTCTGTCAAACACAGTAAAGTCTTCACTTGTTCCATGATACACCTTAAGAAGATTACCATCTTCATCTCTAACTTTAGAATCCTTAAAGTATTCTTGCTGTTCTGGAGTGAGAGTTTT
>CAMFPJ010000020.1 GCA_945971755.1 uncultured Clostridia bacterium | reverse complement strand
TTTTTTACAGGGCATTATTTTTTTACCTCTTATATTTTTCGCTTTGAGTGGCAAATTACTATTGCGACAGAAAATTGTCGTGCGGAGGTGAAAAAATGCGTAATCTTGTTAAATTCTTTTCTGTCTTTATTGCAGGAATATGTGTTTTTATTTTTGCAATAATATTTCTCGGTCAGTATGTAATTCCTGAAAATGATACCGTAATAGAATTTTCAAAATATGAAGCGCCGAAAGTGTTTGGAGTTTCTTTATTCACTTGTAATTTGCCGCCTGCATCTGCAGGTTCAATAAAAAGTGAATCAACGGAAGCAGAAACAGTACAGGTTAATCTTTTGAATATTATTCCCGTCAAGCGAACAAGTATTAAAAGAATAAAAAGACAATATATTGTTCTCGGCGGAGAGATATTCGGAATTAAGCTTTACACAGACGGTGTGTTGGTAGTTGATGAAGATTTTGTTGAATCTCAAAACGGCAAAATAAACCCCGCATCAGAAGCGGGAATAAGGGTTGGAGATTTAATAAAATCAGTAAACGGAGAAAGAATATATACCAACAAAAGACTTTCGGAAATTATTGAAGCCAGCAACGGAAATTCACTTAATATGACGGTTGTTCGGGAAAATGAAACACTGAATTTATCATTTTCTTCTGTAAAGGAAAGCTCAACGGGTAAGTATAAAGCCGGACTTTGGGTAAGAGACAGTACCGCCGGAATTGGTACGGTAACCTTTTATAATCCTGAGAACAGTTCATTCGGCGGCCTTGGCCACGCGATATGTGACATTGACACAGGCGAAGTAATGCCAATGATTAACGGCGAAATGGCAGAAGCTTACGTTAACGGCTTTTACAAAAGCTCAGGCGGATGTGTAGGCGAACTGTGCGGAGTGTTTACCGGCAATGGCAAAGGAAGTCTTTGCGTAAATTGCGATGTAGGCATATATGGTTATACGGACAAATTGCCCCAAAAAGAAAAAACCGTTCCGGTTGCATTAAACAACGAAATAAAAATCGGTGAAGCGGAAATGATTTGTACGGTAGATAAGAACGGACCTAAAAACTATAAAATCGAGATAACAAAGATACTGAAAAAATCCGGTGAAGCTAACAAAGATATGATAATAAAAATAACCGATGAAGAGTTGCTTTCAAAAACAGGCGGAATTTTGCAAGGGATGAGCGGCAGTCCGATAATTCAGAACGGTATGCTCGTCGGAGCGGTAACTCACGTATTTGTAAATGACCCGTCGCAAGGTTATGCAGTTTTTGCTGATAAAATGCTTGAAACCTCCGAGTGTCAGGAAATGAAGTTATTTCAAGCGGAAAAACAAAAGGCATCCTGACACAAAAAGAGGGGCGAATTTCGCCCCTCGAATTTTTATAAAATTTTAGTTTTTAAGACTTTGGAGCGGTGCCGGTATTCTGCCGCCTCTTGAAATAAATTTGGCAGGTGAGGCCGTGCTTACCTTCATAATAGGCGAAACGCCGAAAAGTCCGCCAAACTCAATTTCTTCACCGTCTTTTTTACCGATTGCAGGTATAACTCTGACAGCCGTCGTCTTTGAATTTACCATACCGATTGCGGCTTCGTCGGCAATAATACCTGAAATAACCTCTGCAGGAGTATCACCGGGAATTGCTATCATATCAAGACCGACTGAGCAAACTGCGGTCATTGCTTCAAGCTTTTCAATTGATAAAACTCCGCTTCTTGCGGCATCAATCATACCTGCATCTTCAGAAACGGGAATAAATGCACCCGAAAGACCACCCACATGGGAGGAAGCCATAACGCCGCCTTTTTTAACAGCATCGTTAAGAAGAGCGAGGCAAGCAGTTGTTCCGCAAGCTCCGCACTGTTCAAGACCCATTTCTTCAAGAATGTGAGCAACCGAGTCGCCAACTGCGGGAGTAGGTGCTAAAGAAAGGTCAACAATTCCAAATGGTACATCAAGACGTTTTGAAGCTTCTTTTGCAACAAGCTGACCCATTCTTGTAATCTTAAATGCAGTCTTTTTGACCGTATCTGCAACTTCGGTAATGTCTGCATCGGGAATTTTTGAAAGTGCCGCACGAACAACACCGGGACCTGAAACACCCACGTTGATTACACAGTCAGGTTCGCCTGCACCGTGGAAAGCGCCTGCCATAAACGGGTTGTCTTCAACTGCGTTGCAGAAAACAACTAACTTTGACGGGCCGACAAGGCCTTTGTCAACAGTTAATTCTGCAGACTCCTTTACAATTTGACCCATAAGTCTCACAGCGTCCATATTTATACCTGTTTTAGTTGAACCGATGTTAACGCTTGAGCAAATTCTGTCAGTAGTTGCAAGCGCTTCAGGAATACTCCTTATAAGTATTTCGTCACCTGCAGCAAAACCTTTTTGAACGAGCGCAGAGTAACCGCCTAAAAAGTTTACCCCTACTTCTTTAGCGGCTTTATCCAATATCTTTGCATATTTTACAGGGTCGCCGCCGCTTGCAGCACAAAGCATGGCAATCGGAGTAACAGAAATACGCTTGTTTATAATCGGAATACCGAATTCATTTTCAATATCTTCGCCTGTTTTAACAAGCTTCTCTGCTCTTTTACAGATTTTCTCATAAATTTTACGGCATGAATTTTCTATGTCGCTGTCTGCACAGTCAAGAAGCGAAATACCCATTGTAATAGTACGGATATCAAGATTTTCTTCCTGAATCATATTGATTGTTTCAAGTATATCTGTGGTGTTAATCATAAATGCCTCCGAATTTATATTCTGTGCATCGAATTAAAAATATCTTCGTGCATAACGTGAACCGAAAGTGAATTTTCTTCACCCATTTTTTTTGCTTTTTCGGCAAATTCTGTAAAGGAGACAGTTGCTTTTTCAATATCAATAAGCATAATCATGCAGAACATATCTTGAAGAATTGACTGTGTTACCTCAACAACATTTACGCCGTACTCAGCACAAATCCCCGAAACATTTGCCAAAATGCCTACTTTGTCTTTTCCTATAACGGTGATAATTCCTCTCATTTGTGTACCTCCGGTAAGTATATTTAATATTCTGTTTACTTATGATAGTTTAACATAGAATAAGTTAAATGTGAATACGCTATCTTTATCAAATTTTTTAATGTTTTTTTTTAATTTTCAGTTGAATTTACAGAATAAGTGTTATAGAATATATGTTGTAGGATTCAGAAAAATTTTTTGTAAAGATTTTTGGTGAAACAATGACTAATCATCTGGTTGACTTTCATGTTCATACTGACAATTCTTATGACGGTAATCATTCAGCTACTTTCATTTGTGAAAAAGCTGAATTTAATAACTTGCGTGCAATAGCTTTTACTGACCACTGTGAAGTGGATCGCTGTATAAAAGACTATGCACATGAGCGGGCGGTTTTTCAAACTTTTTTTGAAATTTCGAAAGTTAAATCTGCATTTCGCGGAAAAATTCTTGTACTTAACGGAATTGAACTCGGTCAACCAAATTATGCACCTGAAATTGCTTCAAGAATTTTAGATTCACAAAAATTTGATGTTGTATTAGGCTCAATTCACAATCTTCGTAACGGATTTGACCCGTATTACGGAGAATCTTTTACCGAAGATGAAACTAAAGACTTTATGAACGAGTATTTTGATGAGATGATTAACCTTTGCAAGTGGGGAGATTTTGATGTGCTTGCACATTTAACCTATCCGCTTCGTTATTTTTTTGCAAAGTCGGGAATACTTGTTAATCTGAACGACTATAAGAAGCAGGTTGATGAGATTTTAAGACTGACTGCAAAAAAAGATAAAGCACTTGAAATTAACACGGCGGGTCTTCGTCAAAAACTCGGCAGACTTCAGCCTGAAACAGATATTGTAAAACGTTTCAAAGAACTTGGCGGTAAATTCATTTCTGTCGGTTCTGACGCTCACTATGCTGACGATTTGGCAAAGGGTATCACTGAGGCTTACAAGTCTGCTTTTGATGCAGGATTTGACAGTATTACTCTTTTCCAAAACCGTTCACCGATTCAAATGAAAATAACTGAGGAGAATTAAAATGATTGTACGAGCTGCGGCAAAACTTAATTTAATGCTTGATGTGGTAAAAAAACTGGACAACGGTTATCACAGCCTTTTTATGCTTATGCAATCAGTTGACCTTTATGATATTGTTGAGGTTGAGCGAAATGAAATGGGAAAAATTTTAATTGAGTCAGACTCGTTTTCTATGCCAAAGGACAATACTAATATTGCATATAAATGTGCAGAACTATTTTTTGACACCGTGAACGCCGGTCAGAGAGGTGTTACAATAAGAATAGGCAAGAATATTCCGATGGCTGCGGGAATTGCAGGAGGAAGTGCGGATGGTGCGGCAGTGCTTTACTGCCTTAATAAAATGTACGGCGCTAACCTCTCGGAAATGCAGCTTCGTGAAATAAGCTCAAAGGTGGGTGCTGACATTCCTTTTAGTCTTACAGGCGGAACAGCTATCGTTCTTAATACAGGTGATGTAATCGCACCTGTAAAGCCGTTGTCAGATTGTAAAATAATTATTGTAAAACCTGAACAAGACGTATCAACTAAAGAGGCTTATTCTATGCTTGATAAACTTCCGAGAATACGCCACCTTGACAGAGCAGGTATGCTCGAAGCGGCAGCAAAAGGTGATTATCAGGGAGTTTGTTCAAGATGCGGAAATGTTTTTGAGCAAGCAGTCGAAGTACCGGAAAGACCGCATATAAAAAGCATAATGCGAAAATACGGTGCCGATGCTTCCCTAATGAGTGGCAGCGGACCGACTGTTTTCGGGATTTTTTCTGATAATATTAACGCTGAAAAATGCTTTGAAGAACTTGGTAAAAAATATAAAAACGTGTTTAAGTGTTCACCGGTTAATAAGGGCATTATTGAAATACTGAGATAAAATGAGGAGTACAAATTAATGGTATTTACAAGTCTGAATTTTTTGCTGGTTTTTTTCCCGCTTTGTATGGCGGCATACTTCTTCGCCAATGACATAAAACATAAGAATATATGTTTACTTGTATTTTCTCTCTTTTTTTATGCATGGGGTGAGCCTGTTTATGTGCTCTTGCTTCTGATTATGTCATTTTGTGATTGGGCTCTCGCATTACTTATTGAGAAAAACAGGAGCAAGAAAAAACTTCTTTTAGTTATTACCTGTATTATTAACCTTGGAATCATAGGTGTGTTCAAATACGGTAAGTTTACTCTCCTTAATATTCAAAACCTTTTCGGAGTTCCGGAGAATATACCAAATATAATTCTGCCTATCGGTATTTCGTTTTACACTTTCCAGCTTCTTTCTTACGTAATTGACGTTTACAGGGGAGATGTCAGAGCTCAGAAGAATTATTCGGTAGTCCTTCTTTATGCGAGTCTTTTTCACCAATGTATCGCAGGACCAATTGTAAGATACAGGGATGTCGAGCGTCAACTGCTTTCAAGAAGGCCTAATCCCGATTCAATTCACATGGGTATTAACCGTTTTTGTGCAGGACTTGCCAAAAAAGCGGTAATTGCGAATATGTGCGGCAAACTTTTTGAGTCATTTGTTGTAACAGATTCACTTGTAGGCTCAAACGATGCAATAAGCAGTATTGCAAACAAATCTGCCTTTTCTCTTTGGCTTGGAATATTGATGTTCTCATTACAGATTTATCTTGATTTTTCCGCATATTCCGATATGGCAATAGGTATGGGTAAAATGATTGGTATCGAATATAAAGAAAACTTCGATTATCCTTATCTTTCACGTTCTGTTTCAGAATTTTGGAGAAGATGGCATATTTCTCTCGGCTCATTTTTCAGAGATTATGTATATTTTCCGCTTGGCGGCAGCAGAAAGGGCAATAAAAGAACCGTATTTAACTTGTTTGTCGTTTGGGCGCTGACAGGACTTTGGCACGGCGCATCCTGGAATTACGTTCTTTGGGGGCTTTATTTCTTTGTGTTTATAGCTTTAGAAAAACTTGTTTTCGGTAATGCTCTTAAAAAACTACCGATTATTTCAAATGTATATCTTTTAATCGTTGTATATTTTGGCTGGGTACTTTTCAAATTTGAAAATATGTCCGTAATGAACGCTGTTCTTAAGGGTATGTTCTGTCTTAACGGAAACGCAGTAAGTGATTTGGAAACGGTAACGTTATTAAAAAACAATCTGATTTTTATTGCTGTTGCAATTATTGCCTGCACACCGATTGCATCGGCATTTTCAAAGATACTTCGTAATATGGGGACAAACAAAAGGAATTACTCCCTTGTTTACAGTGTACTTTCAGTGATTATTCCTCCTTTGCTTGTGTTAATTTCACTTATTAACATTGTCGGCAACAGTTATAATCCGTTTTTATATTTTCAGTTTTAATTGGAGAAAGTTATGAAAAACAACAAAAAATCAAGTAACAAAGGAAAAGTTGTTCTATGTCAAATGGCTTCTTTTGCTTTTACCATATTGATACTCGCTTTAGTCGGATTAATTATTCCGTTAAGGCCTTCTTATTCCGAGTCGGAAAAACGTGAACTTGCGAAGTTTCCTAAATTATCAATCAAATCCTTGACTTCAGGTGATTTTTTTGACGAGTTCAGCACTTGGTATTCAGACACTTATCCCGGCAGAGAAACTCTTGTTGGTATAAATTCCAAAATAAAAAGTATATACGGTATTAATTCAAAAGGGGATGATGCACTTCAAATTCACGGTGAGGTTATTAAAGGTGACGACATTCCTGATGAATATAACCCTGATGCAACTGAACCGACTCAAGAAGAACCCTCAACCGAAGACTATGATAAAATTGAGGTAAACGGTGACACGCAGTCTTTGGGAGCTGTCTTTGTTGTTGGCAACAGAGCTTTTGAGTATTATAACTTTAATCAAACTCAAGCAAACAACTATATTGCAACGATTAACAAAGTAGCTGATGATTTACAAGGTAAAGCAAAGGTTTACGACATGATTGTCCCTACAAGCATCGGAATAACGTTACCGGATTCTTTAATGGGCAACATTAACAGCTCTGATCAGAAAAAAGCTATTGATTATATTAACAGCGGACTTAATGACAATGTAATAAAAGTTCCGATTTATTCGGCTTTAATGAATCACAGAAGTGAGTATATTTACTTTAATACGGACCATCACTGGACGGCACTCGGCGCTTATTATGCCTACAATGAATTTGCGAATGCTGCAGGTATAAAAGCTCATTCTCTTGATTCTTACGAAAAAGTTGAATTTACAGGTTTTCTTGGCAGTTTTTATAATGATACAGGTAAAATACCTGCACTTGAGGCAAATCCCGATACGATTATCGCATACAGACCGAATCCCTCTGCCACATTTACGTACACGGATAATAAAGGAAATAAAATCAATTGGAAAATAATCAATGATGTTACAAATTACCCTGCATCTGTTAAATACAGCTGTTTTATTGCCGGCGACAATCCTTATTCGGTAATTACCAATCCCGATATTACAGACGGTTCGTCAATTTTAGTCATAAAAGAATCATTCGGTAATGCTTTGATTCCGTTTTTGGTTGAAAACTACGGAACAGTCCATATTATCGACTACCGTTATTATTCCGGAAGCATAACAAAATTTGCTAACGATAATAGTGTTGATACTGTTCTTTATATTAACAATGTTTCAGCGATAAGAAATAAAAATCTTGTAAGCAAGCTCGGGCAGATTTCATAAAATTTAATATAATCTTAATTGAGCGGTCTGCTAAAAAGCTGACCGCTTTTGTCATATTGCTTTCTTTTTGCTCATATATTCTACTGACCGAGCAAGGAGGAAAGATATGATTGATACAACGAGTGAAAGGGCAATAATTTTGGGTGAGTATATAGTTGAAAACAGGGCAACCGTACGTTCAGCGGCAAAGCAATTCGGAGTTAGTAAAAGCACGGTACATACCGACGTTTCTGAAAGGCTGAAACGGTATGACCCGGTACTTTATAAACAAGTGCGTGAAGTTCTTGATGTCAATAAATCGGAAAGACATATTCGCGGCGGTCTTGCCACTAAAGAAAAATATCAAAAGGCGGCAAAATAGCCGTCTTTTATTTTTAATGATATTTTGCATAAACACTTGAATTTTGTGTGTATTCGTGTATAATATTATTCGTAAAATTATGGGTATAAACACTTGAAAGGTGGAAAAACAGTGGCAGAAGAAAAGAATTTCTTTATCGACCTGGAGCATGAAGTTTTACAGCTTTGGGAAGACGAGAAGTATTATGACAAGCTTGTTGCTAAAAATAAAGGCAACAAAATGTTCCGTTTCCTTGACGGACCGATTACAGCAAACAACCCAATGGGTGTTCATCACGCTTGGGGCAGAAGTATAAAGGATATTTTTATTCGTTATAAGTCAATGAGAGGCTATGATTGCCGCAGACAGAACGGCTTTGACTCTCAGGGCCTTTGGGTTGAGGTTGAGGTTGAAAAACAGCTCGGCTTTAAGACAAAGAAAGATATCGAAGAATACGGTATGGACAAGTTTACGCGTCAGTGCGTTGAGCGTGTAAAACATTTCTCGGGTATCATCACCGAACAGTCAAAGAGACTCGGTCAGTGGATGGATTGGGACAACTCGTACTATACAAATACAGACCTTAATATTCAAGGTATTTGGCATTTTCTTAAGGTTTGTGATGACAACGGTTGGATTAAGCGTGAGTACAAGCCGATGCCTTGGTGTCCCCGTTGCGGAACCTCTCTTTCAGAGCATGAAATGACAGGTTCTTACAAGCTTATGACCCATAATTCAGTATTTTTTAAGCTTCCGTTAAAGGAAATAAATTCAAAAATTCTTGTTTGGACTACAACTCCGTGGACTCTTTCTTCAAACGTAGCTTTGGCGGTTAATCCTGAAATTGATTATGTTGAAGTTAAAATTAAGAGTGATGAAAAAACACTTATTCTTGCCAAGAATGCAATTAAATACTTGGGTGACGATAAGCTTGAGGTTATCCGCGCACTTAAGGGTGAAGAGCTTGTAGGTCTTCATTATGACACTTGTTTCCCCGACATTCCTGCTCAGGCAGGCATTGACCACAAGGTAGTTGCTTGGGAAGATGTTGCCGCAGATGAAGGTACAGGCGTTGTTCACATTGCTCCCGGTTGCGGTGTTGAGGACTTTGAACTCGGTGAAAGACTCGGTCTGCCAAAGGTTATGCCTATTGACGATATGGGTATTTACCTTGACGGCTTTGGCTGGATGACAGGTAAAGACAGCCACACAGTAGCAGATGAGGTGTTTGAACACCTTAAAGCTGACGATAAACTTTATAAGGTTGAGCCTCACGAGCATAGCTACCCTGTTTGCTGGCGTTGTAAGTCGGAGGTTGTGTTCAGGCTTGTTCCCGCATGGTATATCCGTACTGAAGAACTTAAACCAAGACTTATTAAGAATGCAAATTCAGTTAAGTGGGAGCCTGCTTCAAACGGCAAGCGTATGAACGACTGGCTCAATAATATGGGTGACTGGAATATTTCCCGTAAACGTTATTACGGACTTCCTCTCCCGTTCTATCCGTGTGAATGCGGTGAAGTTACGGTTATCGGCTCAAAAGCAGAGCTTCGTGAAAAAGCAGTTGACCCTGCACAGGTTGACGCTCTTCCGGAGCTTCACAGACCGTGGGTTGATGAAGTTAAAATTAAGTGCCCTCATTGCGGCAAACCCGTTTCCCGTGTTTCTGAAATCGGCGACGTATGGCTTGATGCAGGTATCGTTCCTTATTCAACATTCGGTTACTTTACCGACAGAAAAGAGTGGGAGAAAAACTTCCCTGCCGAGTGGGTTACGGAAATGCATGAGCAGGTTCGCCTTTGGTTCTACTCAATGCTCTTTATGAGTACTGTTCTTGAAGACAGGGCACCTTATGAAAGAGTTGTTACAAACAGTGCTGTTGTTGCAGAAGACGGCTCAAAATTTTCAAAAACAGGCTTTATGATTAAATTTGACGAAGCCGCTGAAAAAATTGGTGCTGACACGGTACGTTACCTTTATGCAGGTGCTCCCAACACAAACGACGTTCGTTTTGGCTTTAATCTTGGCGACGAAGCAAGAAGAAAAATGCTTTCATTCTGGAACATTTACACTTTCTTTGACACATACGCACAAATTGACAAGCCTGTATTTACAAATTATAAGCCCGATAAGGAAAAAATGACAGCAACCGACAAGTGGCTTATTGTCAGAACAAATGAATTCATCGAAAAGGCACAGTCATATATGGATGATTACAAAGTATATCTCCTTATTAAAGACTTCGAAATTTTTGTCGATGATATTTCAAATTGGTATATCAGAACCAACCGCCGTCGTTTTTGGAAGACAGAAGACGAGCAGGATAAGATGATTGCCTATTGGACACTCTTTACAGCTCTTAAAACCTGTGTTCAGGTAATGGCACCGGTTATTCCGTTTATGACAGAGTACATTTGGCAGAAACTTGTTAAAGTTTGTGACCCTGAATGTGCAGAATCAGTTCATTTAAGCGACTGGCCGACAATTATTGAAGGTTTTGAGGATGACGGCATTATTGAAGAAACCGCTCTCGCAAGAGAAGTAATTGCAGTTGCAATGAGACTTCGTAACGAACAGCAGATTAAGGTTCGTCAGCCCCTTAATAAACTTTTTGTTTGCTGTGAAAAAGATAAAGCTGATAAAATTAAAACTTTTGAGAAGAATATTCTTGATGAACTTAACATCAGAAACGTTGAGTACATCAGCGATGCAAACCTTCTTGAAGATAAGTTCGTTGGCGTAAACTTTAAGGTTGCAGGCGCAGTCCTTAAGCAGAATGTTAACAAAATGAAGCAGACCCTTGAAACTCTTTCCGACGCTGATATGAAAGATGTTACCAATGCAGTTTTAGCCGGCGGCGAAGTTTCTGTTCCCGGCTGGGACGAAAAGTTCGATGCATCTGTTTTCGCAGTAAATTCAAAGACAAAGCAGGGAATTGTTTCTGCTGAATTCGGTGAAAATTCAGTTTTGGCACTTGATGTTGTTCTTACTGATGAACTTTTGAAAGACGGTGCAGTACGTGACATTATCCGCCAGTGCCAGCTTCTTCGTAAAGAGGCAGGCTATCAGGTTGAACAGCACATTACAGCTTCAATCAACACTGCTGACGAGTTTGTACTTTCTGCTTTGAACGAAAAGAAAGATTATATCGCAAGCGAGCTTCTTGCCGATTTACTTGCAATCGGCAGCGACATTTCGGGTGACCTTTCAAAGACAATTTCCGTCAACGAAAAAGACGTTACAATTTCAGTTTCCAAAGGAGAATAAACTATGTTCCAAGTAACTAAAGATATGAATATCGGTGAAATTCTTGACAATGCAAGAGAAACAGCTCCGTTTTTCCTTGAAATGGGAATGCATTGTCTCGGTTGTCCCTCTGCAAGAGGCGAAACGCTTGAACAGGCTTGCTTCGTTCACGGCGTTGACCCTGAAGAACTTATTGTAAAAATCAATAAGTTCTTAGCAGAAAAGGCTGAGTAAAAAATTCCCCCTAAAACTTAATTTAGGGGGATTTTTATTTAGGAGTTTTTATGTATTTAGATTCAAGACTTTTAGCGGTTGCTGACCTTGTAAGACAAGGCTCAAGATTTGCAGACATCGGTACAGATCATGCGTATTTGCCCGCATATCTTTTGCTGAATAATAGAATTGAATATGCCGTATGCTCTGACTTGCGGGTAGGTCCGCTTAAAAATGCCGAGGAAACCATTAAAAAATATAGCCTTGAAAACAAGGTAAATCTTCGCATTTCCGACGGACTTCAAGGTTACCGCGACGGAGAAGTCAATGAAATTGCCGTTGCAGGTATGGGCGGAATGTTAATTGCTGAATTTATTGAAAGCACACCTTGGCTTAAAAATAAGGATATGCATTTAATATTGCAGCCAATGACACATTCTGAAGACACCCGAAAGGCACTATATAACAACGGCTTTTTTATTGACAAAGAGGTTGTAGTAAAAGACAAAAATAAGCTTTATGTGGTTATTAGTGCGTTTTATAACGGTGAGTTCAAAGCAATAACAACTGCAAACGCTTTGATAGGAGAATTACATAAAAACACCGATAATAATTCAAAAGAATATCTAAAAAGTCTTTTGAAAAAATATACAATTAAACTCGAAGCACTAAAAAAAACAAATAAAGATTTTTCAGATATTGAAATTATTGTAAAGGAGCTTGCAAAATGCCTTCAGTAAAAGAAATTTATGAATTTATTGACTCTTTTGCACCGTACAGTACCGCTTGTGACTGGGATAATACAGGCATTTCGGTAGGTGACGCAGAAAAACAAGTCAGTAAAATAGTTTTTGCACTTGACATTACAAGCGAAGTAGTTGAATTTTCCAAACACGAAAAGGCAGACTTAATCATCACTCATCATCCATTGATTTTCAAACCGATTAAAAATGTTTTATCAGATTCAATTACCTATACACTTGTAAACAGCGGAATTGCCCATATTAGCGCACACACCAATTTTGATATGGCAAAAGAAGGCGTGAATACCGTTCTTTGTAAAAAACTCTCACTTAATATTAAAAAATCAATCACTAATGATGACATCTGTCTTTATATTTGTAATACTGAAAAAACAATTTCGCTTGATGATTTTGTGAGTTCGGTTAAAGAAAAACTCGGTGGCACCGTTCGGTTTAATTCAGTTAAAAAACCGGTTAACACAGTTGCAGTTTGCTCGGGTGCAGGTGCGGAATATTTAGCGGAAGCAAAGGAAAACTGCGCTGATGTTTTTTTGACGGGCGACGGCTCGCATCATGATTTTTTAGATGCTGATGAAATGGGAATTGCACTTGTTTGTGCCGGCCATTTTGAAACCGAAAACCCGGCAGTAGATTTACTGATTAAGAAAATAAGCGAAAAATTCAATGTGGCTTGTGTGAAATGTCCGCAAACCACACCCATTAAAACGATTTAAGAGGCATTATGGCTTTAGACGGACTTACTTTAGGATTTATTAAAAATGAGCTTTCGGCTTACATAATCGGCTCAAAGGTCGAAAAGGTGCATCAGCCATCAAAAAATGAGTTGGTGCTTATTCTACGTACCCGAAACGGTGCTTTCAGGCTTTATTTATCCTGCGACGGTCAAAGCCCCCGTGTTCACCTTACAAGCTACAATATTGAAAACCCGAAAACACCTCCTATGCTTTGTATGATGCTTCGTAAAAGGCTTGTTGGGGCTAATCTTATTTCGATTGAGCAGGCAGGGCGCGACAGAATTTTAATTTTTACCTTTGACGGTACCACCGAAATAGGTGACAAAACAAAATATTACCTTGTGTGCGAAATAATGGCACAGAAGAGTAATATTATTTTTCTTGATGAAAACAAAAAGATAATCGACTCATTCAAAAGAGTTGATGAAACTAAATCATCGGTAAGAGAAATTTTACCGGGTCTTCAGTATGAACTTCCGCCAATGCTTGAAAAATGTGATTTGTTTTGTGATTCTTCTGAGGTTATTACCGAAAAGATACTCGAAAACAGTGGTAAAATGCTGTCAAAATCGGTTCTTGACGTTATCGGCGGAATTTCCCCGATTGTAAGCAGAGAAATTGCTTACAGAGCCGTTTTCGGTGACAAATCGGTATCGGAACTCACAATAATTGAACGAGAAAGAGTGCTGTGTGAAGTCAAAACTCTTATTGAAGAGATAAAGAGCCCAAAAGCGTACCTGGTTTCAGTGCCTGATAATAAAACATTTGATTTTTCATTTACAAAAATCAGACAGTACGGTAAAGAAGCAGATGTTACGGAATTTGGCTCGTTTTGCGAACTTCTTGACGATTTTTACTATGAAAAAGATAAACTTTTAAGAGTAAAAAGAAAAGCGTGCGATTTGTTCAAGCTTTTGAATAATGCCGTTGAAAGAACTTCAAGAAAGATTAACAACCGTCGCCTGGAACTTGAAAAAAGCGAGAAAAGGGAACAGCTTCGCATCTTTGCGGAACTTTTAACTGCAAATCAATATAAATTCTCTCAAAAACAATCTTCTTATGAAGTTGAAAATTATTATGATAATAATAATGTTTTGACAATTCCCGCCGACCCTGCACTTACCTGTCAGCAGAATGCTCAAAAGTATTTTAAGGATTACAAAAAAGCGGCGAATGCCGAAAAAATGCTTCATTCTTTAATTGAGGAGGGTGAAGGTGAACTTGTTTATCTTGATTCTGTTCTTGACACATTAACAAGAGCCGAAACAGAAAGAGAAATTTCCGAAATTCGTACTGAGCTTCAAGACGGAGGATACCTGAAAATCAAGAAAAATTCAAAGATTAAAAAGGAAAAGACTTTGCCGCCCCTTGAGTTTGAAAGCACAGACGGTTTTAGAATTTTAGTTGGCAGAAATAATATTCAAAACGATGTTTTAACACTTAAAACTGCCAAAAATTATGATATGTGGCTCCATGTACAAAAGCAGGCGGGCTCACACACTGTAATTTGCAGCGACAATAAAGAAATCACAGAAACTGCAATTCGTGAGGCGGCAGTAATTGCGGCATATCACAGTAAATCTGTAAATTCCTCTTCGGTAGCAGTTGATTATACAATAATTAAAAATGTTAAGAAACCTGTGGGCGCAAAGCCCGGCAAGGTTATTTATAACACTTGTAACACAGTATATGTAACTCCCCAAAAAGAATTAGTTGAAAAGCTTAAAAAGGAATAATGATAATATTCTCACAACAAGAAATTTAACAAATGAATGAAAAATTATAAAGAGCGTTATATTAAGGTGTCGTATTGTTAAATTGTTGAAAGAAAAATTGTAGATATAGGTAGGAAAATATGCGAATTATTAAATATGAACCGAAGTATCGTGACGATTTAATTTTTATGGTACTTGAGGCAAAAAATGCCCTTAACCGTGTGCCGACACTTAATGATGATTTGTTAGACCTTAACGCCTTTTATTTTGATAAAGGCGATCTGTTCCTTATAATGATTGATGATAACGACAGGGTAATCGGCTCTGTCGGTTGCAATCTTTTGCCAAACGGCGAAGCAGTTCTTCACAGGTTATATGTAAAGGCTAACCTTAAAAGGCAGGGAATAGGCTCAAGTCTTTTAGAAGAAGCAGAAAACTTTGCACGTGAGAATGGCAGAAAGGTTATGAAACTTCATTTGGGCGAAAAAAGTACTTATTTTGAATCTCGTTTCTTTTACCCAAAGCACGGTTATGTTGAATACAAACCTGATTATATGAAAAAGGACTTATAAAGACAAAAACCACACTGAAGCTAAAAGGCTAAGTGTGGTTTTTAATTTAATGTCAGTGTTCATCAACTGCGAGCATTTCATTTTCACGGAACAAAAGCGATAAGCACCAGATACCTGCTAATGCTACGAGCGTATAAATAATTCTGCTCAAAATTGCACCTTGTCCGCCGAAAATCCATGCTACTATGTCAAACTGGAAGAGACCGATTGAGCCCCAGTTAAGTGCACCAATAACAACAAGTATCAAAGAAATTCTGTCAAGCATTTATCTCACTCCTTTTGAAAGCATTTTGTCTTGCAAAATTAGTATGAGATTTTTGTGCTTTTTTATTCAAAAAAATAAAATTCTAAAAATTAAAAATTTTCAGCAAGCTTCTTGATTTCTTTTGCCTTGTCGGTATGTTCCCAAACAACATCAATGTCAGTTCTGCCAACGTGTCCGTAAGCGGCTAACTGCTTATAAATCGGGTTGCGAAGTTTAAGCGTGTCAATAATTGCAGCCGGGCGAAGGTCAAAGACTTTGTTTACAATATCTGCCATATCTTCGTCTTTGATTTTGCCTGTACCGAATGTGTCAACCATTACTGAAACGGGCTTTGCAACGCCGATTGCATAAGCTAATTGTATTTCGCATTTCTTTGCCATACCGCTTGCAACAATGTTTTTAGCAACATATCTTGCGGCATAGGCTGCCGAACGGTCAACCTTTGTGGGGTCTTTCCCTGAAAAAGCACCGCCGCCGTGACGTGAATAACCGCCGTATGTGTCAACAATAATTTTTCTGCCTGTAAGACCGGAGTCGCCTGCAGGGCCGCCCACAACAAATCTGCCTGTTGGGTTAATAAAGATTTTTGTGCTTTCGTCAATAAGGCTTGCAGGGATAATCGGCTCAATTACGTTCTTTTTAATGTCCTCACGAATTTGTGAAAGTTCAACGTCGGCACTGTGCTGTGAGGAAATAACTATTGCGTCAATTCTAACAGGGTTTCTGTCTTCGTCGTATTCAACAGTTACCTGAGTTTTTCCGTCAGGACGAAGATAGGGAAGAGTTCCGTTTTTCCTCACCTTTGAAAGCTGAACGGCAAGCTTGTTTGCCATTGAAATCGGAAGGGGCATAAGCTCCGGTGTTTCGTCACAGGCAAAACCGAACATCATACCCTGGTCGCCGGCACCGTTAAGGTTGTACGCGTCGTTATCACCCTCTTTAATTTCAAGGGAGTTATCAACACCGAGTGCAATATCCGCTGACTGCTTGTCAAGGGCGACAAGAACTGCACATGTGTTGCCGTCAAAGCCTTTTTCGCTTGAGTCATAACCGATTTCGCAAATTGTATTCCTAACGATTTCGGGAATATTAAC
>CAMFPJ010000019.1 GCA_945971755.1 uncultured Clostridia bacterium | reverse complement strand
AAAAAAAGAAGCGGATGTAACTGAAATCAGTTACATCCACTCGATATGGTTGCGGGGGAAGGACTTGAACCAACGACCTTCGGGTTATGAGCCCGACGAGCTACCAACTGCTCTACCCCGCGATATTTACTTTGCACTCGTGAGTGCCTTAATATAATACGATATTTTTTCTTTTTTGTCAACCCTTTTTACAAAATTATATTTATGCCAAAAAAAGAATAATATTCTCATTCGCTATTAAAATCATTATCGTTTGTTCTTATAATAAAACAATTCATATTGGAAACACTATCTAAAACAAGTGTTTTAGAGGTTTTGTATGGAATTTATTAAACTTATCGGAACATCATTTTTATCCGTAATCTCATTATTTTTAATAGCAAAGATTATGGGACACAAGCAATTAGCTCAGCTTGACTTTTTTGACTACATTTGCGGAATAACCATCGGCTCGATAGCCGCAGAGCTTGCAACCGAACTTGAAGCCCCTTGGAAACCGCTTACCTCGTTAGTAATTTACGGTGGAGTAGCCGTAATATTGAGCCTTATTACGCACAAAATTCCCCTGTCCCGAAAGTTCATTAACGGCTCACCCAGCATTATATTAGACAACGGAAAGCTTTACCGCAAAAATATGAAAAAGGCAAAAATAGATTTAAGTGAATTTATGGTTATGTGCCGTGAACAAGGCTATTTTGACCTTACCGATATTCAAACCGCCGTTTTAGAGTCTAACGGACAGCTTTCAATTCTGCCGACAAGTATCAAGCGCCCCTCCACGCCTGAGGACCTAAATCTTGAGCCTGAACCCGCCCACATCAACACCGAAATCATTATGGACGGACGAATTATGAAAGAAAACCTTAAACGAATGGGGACAGATGAAATATGGCTTCAAAAGGAACTGAAAAAACAAGGATATAAAAATGCAAAAGAAATTTTTCTCGGCGTGTGTGACAACAACTTAAAAGTCACACTTTTCAAAAATATTTAGCATCAAAAAACCGAGGGTTTATCCTCGGTTTTCTTATTAATATTTCACTTCATCAAGTGTTATTACATAATCGCTGTTGTAAATAGAGTTTAATTCCTCTATGAAAAATTTTCTTTAAGTTTTCTCTTTTATTTTAACAGTACAAAAATGATATGTCAATTGTATTAAAAACACCTGTTTTTAAGATTTTTCCAAAATTTGAAAAATTTTTGTAAAAATATCTTGACGTTCACGTGAACCTATGATATAATCATATCAACCTGAAATACGGTTATTCGATTTAGTGGAAAATAAGGAGGATAAAAAATGAAAACCATTAAAGTAAACGAATTAGGAAACAGCACAGGCTACAAAAAAATTATTATTGCAGTTGTTGTACTTGCAATAGTTGCGATTATAGCCCTTAACTGCTTTACGATTGTTGAAGCAGGCCACACAGGTGTTGTAGTAACACTCGGTAAGGTTAACGAGGGTGTTTTACAGGAGGGTATCCACGTAAAAGCACCTTTCATTCAGCAGGTTGTTAAAATTGACAATAGGATTGTAAAACTTGAGGTTGAAACAGAGGCATTCTCAAAAGACCTTCAGACAGTTACAACAACTTTGGCAATCAACTACCGTGTTGACACAAAAAAATCTTACAGCATTTACAAAAACATCGGTGCAGATTATGAAGCAGTGCTTATTACCCCTGCTGTTAACGAAGTATTAAAGGCTACTACGGCACAGTACACCGCTGAACAAAGCGTTACAAACCGCGAGCTTATTTCAGACGGACTCATTAGCGGTCTTAATGAAAAACTTAACTCAATCGGTCTTTACATTACGGACGTTAACATTATTAACTTTGATTTCTCTGATGCATTCATCACCGCAATTGAAGAAAAGCAGGTTGCACAGCAAAAACTCTTAAAGGCTGAAACGGAAAAACAAACTGCTATTACAAATGCGCAGGCACAGGCTGAAACAATTCGCATCAAAGCCGAGGCTGAGGCAGAGGCTAACAAAAAGCTCTCAGCATCACTCACAAATGAGGTTATTGAATACAACAAGATTGAAAAGTGGGACGGCAAGCTTCCCCAGGTTACAGGCAATTCAAGCTCACTCATAAATCTTGAGTAACAGTAACAAGGAAAACAAAACGGGAGGCTGTTTTCAGCCTCCCTGATTTTTTCATTTTATTTAAGCAAAAAAGTAAATAAGCCCCAAAAGAACAGCAGCGGCAACAATAAAAACAAGTGCAATTAACGCTCCGCTGACTATTCCCGAAAACACCAACTGACGAAGTTCTTTTTTTGTAAGAGCGGGTGCGTCAGGGTCAGTTTTTTTACGGTTTTTAAGGCTTTTTCCCCTGCTGACAAACGGCATTCCCTCAATATCCATTGGTGCCACGGTTCTGCCGTCGTCATAATAATCATCTTTACGTTTAGCCATTTTCGCTCACGCTTTTAACGTCGTCATAAAGGTGACAGCAAACAAAATGTCCGCTTTCAATTTCCTTCTGTTCGGGTGCAACCGATTTGCATATTTCCATACAATTTTTGCATCTTGTATGAAACTTACAACCCGAAGGCGGGTTTGCAGGAGAAGGAATACTGCCCTCAAGAACAATTCTGTTCATCTTAACGGTTGGGTCAGGAACAGGAATTGCCGAGAAAAGAGCCTTTGTGTACGGGTGCGAAGGATTTGAGAAAATGTCCTTTTTACTGCCGTACTCAACAAGATTACCGAGGTACATAACACCTATTGTATCCGAAATATGCTCAACTACCGAAAGGTCATGAGAAATGAAAAGATAAGTTAAGTTATATTTCTCCTGAAGGTCTTGCAAAAGGTTAATAATCTGTGCCTGAATTGAAACGTCGAGCGCTGAAACAGGCTCGTCACAAACAACAAACTCCGGGTTAAGAGCCAATGCCCTTGCAATACAAATTCTTTGACGCTGACCGCCCGAAAATTCGTGGGGGTATCTGTCTTTGTGGTAAGACATAAGTCCGCAGTTTGACATTACCTGTTCAATATAATCGTCAAATTCGTCCTTCGGAACAATATTATGCTCCCTTACTGCTTCACCGATAATTTCAGAAATAGGCATTCTTGGAGACAAAGACGAGTACGGGTCTTGGAAAATAATCTGCATTTTAGGTCTTAACGCACGAAGCTCGCTTTTAGAAAGGTCATAAACCTCCTGGCCGTTAAAAAGAACCTGACCTGCAGTTTTTGTATCATTAAGGCGAAGAATAGTTCTGCCTGTTGTGGTTTTTCCGCAGCCGGACTCACCAACAAGTCCCATTGTTATACCGCGTTTAATGTTGAAGGTTACACCGTCAACAGCTTTAACATAGCCGACCGTTCTTTTAAGAAGGCCGTCTTTAATCGGGAAGTATTTTTTAAGTGCATTAACTTCAAGGATATTTTCCGGGTTATGAGTAATCGGAGTAAAAGAAGTATCAATTTTTGGTATTGCCATTATTCTTTACCTCCTTCTTCGTCAAATCTGTAACAGGAAACGTAATGAGTATCGCTAATCTTGTGAAGCGGCGGATATTCGCCGTTACACTTTTCAACACACATTTCGCATCTGTCACGGAAATAACAGTAGTCGGGCATTTCGATTGGGTTAGGAACCTTGCCCGGAATACTGTAAAGCCTGTCAACCGTTTTGTTGATTGAGGGCTTTGAATTCATAAGACCGATTGTGTACGGATGTGCAGGATGAAGGAAAATGTCATCAAGTGTGCCCTTTTCAACAATTCTGCCTGCGTACATAACAACAACGTAATCTGCCATTTCGGCAATAACGCCCAGGTCATGAGTTATGAGCATAATACTTGAGTTAATTCTGTCTTTAAGCTGACGGAACAAGTCAAGAATCTGCGCCTGAATTGTAACATCAAGTGCAGTTGTGGGCTCATCTGCAATAATAAGTTTCGGCTCGCAAGCAAGCGCCATAGCAATAACAACACGCTGACGCATACCGCCTGAAAGCTCATGAGGGTACATATCGTAAACGCCCTCGCTGTTAGCAATGCCGACCAGCTCAAGCATTTCGATTGAACGTTTTTTAACCGCTTCTTTGTCCATATCCGGGTTGTGAAGTTTAATTGTTTCATCAACCTGTGTACCGATTCTGAAAACAGGGTTAAGGGTTGTCATCGGCTCCTGGAAAATCATGGAAATTTCATTGCCGCGAATATTCTGCACTTCAACCATGGGAGTTTTTGCAATATCAATAGCTTTGTCACCGAGATTTAAGCGAATTTCACCGCCGACAATCTGACCGATGGGTCTCTGTAAAAGGCGCATAATTGAAAGGCTTGTAACTGATTTACCGCAGCCCGACTCTCCAACAACGCCAACTGTCTTACCGCGCGGAATATCGAATGAAACGCCGTCAACCGACTTAACCGTTCCCTGATCTGTGAAGAAATATGTGTGAAGGTCATCAATTTCAAGAATGTTCTGCGGGTCACGCATAGTTGTAGCGTATTCGCTTTCAGGAACATTTTTTCTTGAAATCTCCTTTTCGTATTTTCTTGTGATTTTACGGTTTTCTTTTGTAATTCTTCTCGACTCTTTAGCAGAGAGGTAATTTGAATCTTTATTCTTTGATTTGTTGCTCATAAAATTACCTCCTTATCTCTTCATTTTCGGATCAAACGCATCGCGAAGACCGTCACCGATAAAGTTAAAACCGAGAACTGTAATAAGAATACAGAAGCCTGCAGGAATCCATACGAACCAATAGTTAGTCATAACAAAAACGTTACTTACGGCATTGATAATGTTACCCCAAGAAGCAAACGGGAACTTAACGCCGAGACCGAGGAATGAAAGAGTTGATTCGGTAAGAATAACACCGCCAAGTCCCATTGTGCAAATAACAATAAGCTGTGGAATAACATTGGGAACCAAGTGCTTGAAAATTCTTCTTGAAACCGAAATGCCCGTTGCCTCCGTTGCTGTCATAAATTCCTGCTCACGAAGTGAGAGAATCTGACCGCGGACAAGTCTTGCTACACCGGGCCAACCAAGGAAACCGAGAATAAGCATAAGGTAAATCATACGAATTTGCGGGTCAATTTGCATTGCGTCCATCATCGCGCCTAAAATAATGATAAGCGGGGTTGAGGGAATGCAGTTGAAAATGTCAACGATACGCATAATAATGTTGTCAACAACTCCGCCGAAGTAGCCTGAAATACCGCCGAGAATAACGCCGAGAACGGTTTCAACGATAACAACAATGAAACCAATCATAAGTGAAACACGTCCGCCGTACATAAGGCGTGTCAAAATGTCCATACCGTTAGCGTCGGTACCGAGCCAATGCTCCTTTGACGGTGAAGCGTAACTAAGGTTAACGTAAGCCTTTGTAATGCCCTTAATTTTTGTTTCATACATACCTTTTTCGATTTTGAAGGTGTTTCCGTCAAACTCGTAGGTTTCCGCTCCGCTTTCAATTGCTTCTTTGATAGCAGATTTTTCTTCAAAGGAAAGCTTAATGTCATTGTAAGCGGAATTTACGATGTAATCTGAAATGAAAACAAGTTCTTTGCTGTCAGCATTACAAATAATATTGTTTTCCTCTTCATTGGTTTTAACAAAATATTTGTTTCCGCCGACTGTGAAACTTTCTTCCTTGTCTGCGATAGCCTTTTGCGCTGCAAATCTGAAATCAAGTGTTACGTCGAAATCTTCGACTGCAGTGTCAAAAAAGTAAGTTGAAGCAACTGTAACTAAATCTCCTGTTGACGAGTAGATTGCATAAGTTTTTTCGCCTAATTCTTCAAGGGTAAACTTGTCCTCATCAACAGTGAATTCTGTTTTGCCTGATGTTTTTGCACCCACAAACTTAAAGTTAAAAACCGAAGGGTTGGGCACCTTATGATTTGCATCTTCCGTGAAATAATAAGTTTCGTTATGTTTTGCTGCGGCATAGTCCTTATACATTTCTTCATAATGTCTGAAAACTTCTGCTTCACCGTAGGGTGAGATAAGGCCGCCGATAAATGAGAATATAAACATTGCCACAATAAAGACTGTGCCCACAATAGCAAGTTTATTTCTTATGAAACGCTTAAAAACAAGCATTGAAGGAGAAAGCACCTTAACTCGTCTTTCGTCGTCAAGCGCAATTACTTCTTCTGTTTGCTGTGTATTGTTATTGTTTAACTCTGACTTTGACAATTTCGGCACCTCCTTATCCTACTCTGACTCTCGGGTCAACAACCGCATAAAGAATGTCTGCAAGAAGTGTACCAACAAGCGTTAAAACTGCAATAAAAATCATGTAGAACATTGAGAACGGAATATCGCCGCCAACCATTGCCTGATAAGAAACCCAACCTATACCGGGAATCTGGAAAAGCGTCTCGGTAATAAGTGCGCCGGAGAAAAGGCCCGGAAGTGAACCGCCGATAATAGTAACAATGGGAATAAGAGTGTTTCTAAAAGCGTGATAACTGATAACCTTTCTCTCGGGAACACCCTTTGCCCTTGCGGTTCTGATATAATCGGAATTGAGAACCTCCAGCATATTAGTACGTGTGTAACGCATTGTTGAACCGATACTTACAATGACAATAGTAACTGTCGGTAAAACATAATGCTTTGCCATATCAAGGAATTTTCCTCCTAAGGAAAGCTGGTCATAATATCTTCCCACGATACCGTACAGGTCAAACCAGCCAAGCTTAATACTGAATATCAGTTTCAAAAGAGTGGCAAAGAAGAAGGTGGGAAGCGAAATACCGATAAGTGCGAAAACCGTTACTGCATAGTCAATCTTGCTGTACTGTTTGACAGCAGAGATAATTCCAAGAGGAATTGCAATAATTATTTCGAGGAAAAATGATACTGCGCCCAAAACGAAAGAGTACCAAATTACTGATTTGAACTTGTCAAGAACGGGTATGTTGAAATACCATGAGTCGCCGAAGTCAAGAACAACAGCACTCTTGAGCCATTTGAAAAAGCCTCTGACAATTCCCACGTCAAGACCGTAAACCGCATTTAGCTGTTCCAGCCATTCGGTGTATGATTTTGAACCGGGTAATGATGCTCTCTGTCTGGCTATTGACTCAACGTACGAAGTCGGAAGACAACGCATAATTGCATAAATAACAAGTGCAACAAAGAACAGAATAACGACACATTGTAAGAGTCGCTTCAGGATGTACTTGCCCATAAATTTATCAAATCCTTCTGTATTTTTTCAGCATATTGCCGTTTGATAAGAAGCTTTGAAGCACAAAACAAAGCCCCTTATCAAACTGCAAAACCCAGCACCCACATGGCTGTGGATGCTGAGATTTGTTAGTATATTAAATCTTTAATGATTGCTTATTTTGCAACTACCATCTGAAGATTTTCAACTTCGCTTAACCAACCGTAGAATGTTGTGATATCAGGAGTAACTGTATCAAGCTGAATACGCTCTGCACTGAAGATAACACAGTTCTGTCTCTGATAAACAGGAATTTCAACACCCCAGTCAAGAATGATGTCAAAGCATGCCTTGTAAACAGTCTTTCTGTAAGCCTGGTCAGCACTTGTGCGAGCTTCCATGATGTACTCGTCAAGCTTCTTATCCTGAATATGATAGTGGTTAGATTCTGAAGAACCTTCAACACCAACTACGTTCTTTGAATAGTAAATCTGGTACATATCAGGGTCAATTGTTGCGCCCCAAGCGGCTGCCCACATTTCGTGAGTACATGCATCCATAGCGTCCCAAAGAACGTTAGAGTCTGTCGGGTCGTTGATGATAAGGTTAATGCCGATTTCTGCAAATGCTTCTTTAGCTGCAGTAAGCACTGCGAATGACGGGTGGTCACCTACACCGTCAGCAGGAATAATGATTTCATAAGTAAGCTTAGCGCCCTTAGGAGCTGCTGTTACTTTACCGTCAGCAACTGTGTAGCCTGCTGCCTGGAAGAAGGAAAGAGCTGCAGTCTTTGCTGCTGCGTACTTAGCTTCTGCGTCCATATCTGCTGTGTAAATGTCGTTACCTGCTGCATCCTTTGAGTAAGCAACTCTGTAGTCAGCGTCTGACTTCTGAGGAGCTGCCCAAGATGTTGTTGAAATCGGATAGTTGATAACTTCAGCAGCCTCGCCGTAGTATGAGTCAACTGCCATATCACGGTAAACCGAGAAGATTGTTGCAAATGCCTTACGAAGAGCCTTAGATGCATCAGAATCCGGTACGCCGCCAACATTAACTGTCTTTGCGTTAATACCGATGTAGCCGTAGCCAAGGTTTGCAACAAGGTCTGTCTTAACCTTATCGCCTGTTGTTTCCTTATTTGAGTTGTAAGTAGCGATTTCTGCTGCAACCTTCTTTGAGAATGAAGGATCTGTAACGTCGATTGTTCCCTGGCCTACGCCTGAAACCTTATCGCCTTCCTGTGTTTCCTTAAACTGTACATAATATGTAAGCGGAACACCCTTGTAGTAATTTTCGTTTGCTTCAAAGTAAACTACTTTATTTTCATACTTAATGAATCTGTACGGACCTGCGCCCATGGGCTTTGTTGTAAGTGACTTAACCTTTGAAAGGTCACCCTTTGTAAAGCCGAACTTGTTGTTAGCATAGTCATAAGCTGCTTTATCACCGTAATAGTGAAGAGGAGTAACGCTGATGCCTAACTGATAAATTGTTGTTGCATCGAAAGAAGTTGTTGTAACTTTAACTGTGTAGTTATCAATCTTTTCGATACCTGAGATTTTTGCAGCACTCTCGCCTGTTGTAACACCGACCTCGAACTGTGCGTCGCTTGCGATTGTGAGACCTAAACGGTCAGAACCTGCTGATTCTGTTGCTTCAGCTTCTTCAACTGTGGGATATGCAGCAACGATTGCATCCCAGAAGTCTGCATAAGTTGCATCGTCTTTAAGTTTATAACCCCAGTTAGCAGCACAAGCTGCAACTGTGTCTTCAGCTGTGTTGTATCCGTTTGCAATTACGTAGTCGCAAATTTCTTTAGCGAAAGCTGCGCCTGCTTCTTCTTTATAATATTTCCAGAATGCGTTGTACTGGTCTTCTGTGTAGTTGTCGTTTGCCTGATAGCCTTTGTCACCTGCAGCAAAGATAACTGCACCGCGCTGTTCCATACCGCTTCTGTATTCTTCAATACCCTTAATGGGAGTAGCATAGATTGTTGACGCACCGTCATAAGTCGGGTCAGCAAGAACATACATTGAGAAGATTACGTCATCAGCAGTAAGTTCTACGCCGTCGCTGAACTTAACGCCTTCCTTAATCTTGAATGTGTACTCTACCGTACCGTCATCCTTTTGGTCAACTTTAACGTCAGCGATACCTGTGTATTTGTAATCTTTGCCATTGTATTTGACTGTTTCGCCCTCAATAGCATTGTAGATAATACCGCCGACACGGTCTGTTGTGAGCAATGATACCTGTGTCATGCCTGCAACGTCCTGGTCATAAGCTGTGTCAGCAAAGAACGGGCTGAACTTCTCGCTAAACGGAGAATAACCAACTACGAGCGGAACATCTTTCTGTGATGTTCTGTTTGAATTGTCGCCATTCTGAGTCTTGCCACAAGCTGCAAATAAACCAAGGCACATAGTAAGCACAAGTACTACTGCTAAGATTTTTCTGAGTTTCATGTGAAAGTCTCCTTTTTCTATTTACCCTTTCGGGCATTTCAGAATAAACTGATACCGCAAAAACGGTTTACAGTTGACTTAATTTTAGCATAATATCATTATCCTTGTTTCAGTTATAACCAATTGGATATATAAAAATTGTGTAAAAAAAGCCTTAAAACAACTTCATTTCCATATATTGAAAATCATAAGCAGTTTTATTTATTACCGATTGGTTATATTGCACAAAAATAAAAACAGCCGACAAACAGTTCTGTGTTCATCGGCTGAAAAACAGCGTTGATTATTATTTATTCTGAGGTGTACAGGTCAAATGCTTGTTTTGTGAGCAAACAACCGCCAAAGAAGCAATTACAAGCACTGCACACACCGTAAAAATGATGTCCCCTGTTTTAATGTTTTCGGTAAAAAAATACATTACAATATCTGCAAAAAGCGAAACCCCAACAAAAACCGACGCCGCTATGGCACACGGTTTTTGTGTTTTAACCGTTATGTCATATTGCTTATGCGTAATGTAATTTTCAAATCCCAAAGCAGAAAAAGTTTTACTTATAAGAAAAACGAGAGGAAGAAAAGCGATAACGTAAGGCAAAATTACATATCCCTTAAAGGATGCTGCGGAATTTTGAAGCCCGCCGACTGCAAAAAGGACAAATGCACAAACAGAAAACAGAAACGAAAGTCTTTCCGCCTTTTTCACTCTTTCCTTTGAACTGTCAAACACATACGGTTTGCCAACGTAAATCACCTTATTATCAGGTCCCGTTGCCGACGGATTGACCATGTATTCGCCCAAGTATTTTCTTTCGCGTTTTCCCATAGTTTACTCCTTATACGAGTTTGCTTTTGTCAAAATCTTCGAGCCATTTTGCAGCAGTTTTGCAAACTGTTTCAAGGGCAGTTTCACAGAAAGGATTGTCAAGCTCTGCAGATTCAACAAGTTCTGTAAATCTTTTGGTACCGGCAAGTGAAACAAGCTTTTTATAAGACTCCCAAGCCTTTTTCTCGTCCTTTTGCATAAGTGCCCAGAATTCAAGCGCAACTGTTTGTGCGAAGCAATAGTCAATGTAATAGAACGGCCTTGAATAAATGTGATGCTGTCTTTGCCAAGCACAGCCGTCACCGTAGAACGGAATTTCACCCAGCTTTATCCATGGCATATAAATTCCGGTAAGCTCACGCCACGCATCATCACGCTGTGCCGGTGTGTATTCGGGGTGTTCATAAACAATGTGTTGGAAATGGTCAACCATTGTGCCGTAAGGAATAAATTTAATAGCCCCTGCAAGGTGACTGTACTTGAATTTTTCGTCCTGCTCGCCGTAAAAATCTTTTGCAGCCTTCCAAGCAAAGAACTCCATTGACATTGAGTGAATTTCACAAGATTCCATTGTGGGTGAGCGAAGAACGCCCGGGTAAACATTTCTTGCAGTGTATCCTGCAAAAGCGTGGCCTGCTTCGTGAGTTACCGTTTCAACATCATCGGATGTGCCGTTAAAGTTTGCAAAAATAAATTCTGCCTTATAGTCGGGAATTTCAATACAGTATCCGCCCTGTGCCTTACCCTTTTTGCTGAGAACATCTAAAAGGTCGTTATCCATCATAAAATCAATAAACTCTGCCGTTTCGGGCGAAAGCTCGTGATAGAACTTTTTAGCAGTAGCCAAAATGTCATCTGCCGTGCCGACGGGTTTTGGATTGCCGCTTCTGAACATAAGAGCGGCATCAGCATAATTGAGCGGATAGGACTTGCCGATACGCTCAGCTTGGTCGCGGTAGAGCTTGTCAGCCAACGGAACCAAATATTTCTGAACCGAAAGACGGAACTTTGCAACATCCTCTTTTGTGTAGCTGTTGCGGGTCATTCTGTAATAACCGAGAGTTGTGTAGCCCTCAAAGCCGAGTTTTTTACCGATTTTGTCACGCACTCTTACAAGCTCGTCATAAAGCCTGTCAAGTTCTGATTTATTCTCTTTGTAAAAATTACCCTCGGCAGTCCAAGCCTCAAGGCGAGTTGCATCGTCAATGTCTTGCTTATAGGGAAGAAGCTGAGGAACCGTGCAAATTTCACCTCTGAAAGGTATTTGAGCAGATGCTAAAAGTTTTTCATATTCGGTAGCAAGCTTATTCTCCTCCTGCAAATCTGCAACAATTTCCGGAGAGAATGTTTTAAGCTCCATTTCAGCATTTGTGAAAATAAGGTCGCCGTATTTCTCGGTAAATTCTGCTCTGAACGGGCTTGCAAGCAGAGCTTGTGTCATCATTTGCATATACTCCATAAGCACAGGCAAATTTTCATCCATAAACTCCTGCTCTTTGTTATAATACTCATCAAGAGTATTTACCGTGTGGCGAATGTAGGCGAGCGCCATTTGCGTTTCAACCATATCCGAAAGCTTATTGTACTCTTCAAACACGCAGTCAGCCTCGGAAAAGGTTTTTGCGTCTTTGAATTTTTTAACTATTTCCTCAATTTGCGAATTTACTTCCGCAATGTCAAGGTGAACATATTGCATTTCGCTGAATTTCATAAAAAAATCTCCTTATAGGCTTTGCCTTATTATATTTCAATATACAAATATTATAAATCTTTTTATAGATTTTTCAAGTACGTTTACACTAAAAAGAAAAAACACTTCCGAGCGGAAGTGTTAAATCTTAATTAAATTACTCTGCAATTTCAGATGTGCAGTGCGGGCAACGGGTTGCGTCAATAGCAATCTCACTCTTGCAAAACGGACAAACCTTTGTTGTGGGCTCGGCTGCCGGCTCTTCTTTCGGTGCTCTTTTAAGTTTGCTTATTCCCTTAATGAAAAGGAAAATAACAAACGCCATAATTATGAAATTAAGCACTGCGTCAATGAAGTTACCGTATGTAAGAACATTTTTCCCTGCATCAATCGCTGCTTGCGCTGTGGCAAATGCTTCGCCGTCTTCAAGTCCGAACACAATAAATTTGTCTGCAAAGCTGATACCGCCTGTAATAAGACCGATAAGCGGCATTACAACGTCGCTTACAAGCGAAGATACTATCTTCTGGAAAGCACCGCCGATTATTACGCCGACTGCAAGGTCAATTACGTTGCCCTTCATTGCAAATTCTTTGAAATCTTTGAAAAAACTTTTTGCTTTGCTCATTCTCATTCCTTCTTTCTTAAAAAATATTTATGCTTAATTGTAGCATATATTTTCCACATTTCAACATTTTTATAAGCCTGAATTGTCAAATTTAGGTATAAATTCAGTATTTGCAGACGATTTTTCCTGCATAAAACCGTTTTTAAGCCCGATTTCAAAGAAATAATCTACTGTTTTGTTATATTCTGCCGTCATCAGAGGTCTGTTAATTTCTTTGAAGAGTTTTGCATTGCCAAAGGGGGTGTACTGACTCATTAAGCTTATGTATGTGTCCTCTCCCAAGTTGTTTTTTACCCATAAAAGTATTTTTTTACTGTCGGAAATATTTGAAGGCAAAACAAGGTGGCGAAGTAACACGCCTTTTGTCATTATCCCTTTTGAAAATTCATATTCAGGCGCTTGACGTTTCATTTCAAGAAGTGCCGATGACGCTTTTTCGAAGTAATCGGGGCAAGCGGAATACTTTTTTGACACATCTGAATCATAATACTTTATATCAGGCAGATAAACGTCAACTATCCCCTCAAACCTTTTGAGCGTTTCTGTACTGTCGTAGCCGGAGCTGTTATAAACAATGGGAATTGATGGTTTGTAAATTTCGAAAGCGGCTATTATACTGTCCGCAAAATGCGTAGGGTTAACAAGGTCAATGCAAGCACTGCCGTCATTTTCCAACTCTCTGAAAATTTCCGCAAGCCTTTTTACAGTGATTTTTTTGCCGTTGTTTTCGTGACTAATCTCAAAGTTTTGACAAAAACAGCATTTCAGCGAACAGCCCGAAAAGAACACCGCTCCGGCGCCCTTGTCCCCTGCTATGCACGGCTCTTCCCAAAAATGTTTGCCTGCACGGGCAAGAACCGGACTTATTGGCATTTTGCAAAAGCCGTTACCTGTGTCTTCAGTACGCTCTGCATTGCATTTTCTTGGGCAAAGATTACAAATCAATTCCGTCACCTCACAAAGAAAAGTATAACATTTACAAAGTGTAAAAACAAGTTTAATTCCTCTTGAAATGGCAAAATTATTAGAGTATAATCTTTTCAGTGAGGTGATAATATGCTTCTCTCGATTGACATTGGCAATACTAATATTTCGCTTGGCATTTTTAACGGTGACGAGCTTATTTCAAATTGCCACATTGCAACTGAAAGACAGAAAACAGAAGATCAGTACGCCATTGAGTTTACTGATATTTTTAATCTTTACAAAATCGACCCTCAAAATATTACCGGCGGAATTATCGGCTCCGTTGTACCTGAAATCACAAAATCTGTCAAAGGTGCACTTGAAAAACTTATCTCCGGCAAGGTAATTTGTCTTGCACCCGGTGTAAAAACAGGTCTTAATATTCTAATTGATAACCCTGCGCAGTTAGGTGCCGATTTGGTAGCAGGCGCAGTAGGTGCAGTTTCGGGGTACCCTCTCCCTGCATTTATTGTTGACCTTGGTACGGCAACTAAAATTTGCGTAGTTGATGAAAAAAAGAATTGCCTTGGCTGCCTTATTGCCCCCGGTGTTGCAATTTCTCTTAAAGCGCTTACAGACACAAGCTCTCTTCTTCCCACAATCAGCCTCGAGGCACCTAAAAAGGTTTGCGGAAAAAACACCGCGGACAGTATGCAAAGCGGTGTAATTTTAGGTACGGCTTCAATGATTGATGGGCTTATTGACAGACTCGAAGATGAAGTAGGCACTCCGAAATCAATTATTGCAACGGGCGGTCTTTCATATTTTCTTCCCGAGGTTTGCAATCACAAGCTAATTCACGACAAGCACCTTGTTCTCAAAGGTCTTAAAACCATTTACGATAAAAACAACTGAATACTTAATTTGCCTGAAACGAATCGACGGTGTGAGTTATAGCTAAAGCGTAGCATCACAAATTCCGCAGGTTTGTTTTATGAGCTGTAATCTTCCGAATTACAGTTCAATACATTAAGAGCGTTGTACCCCTGCCTTGGGACAACAGCGAAAGGAGTAATTTTATGGCAAACACAAAAAGGTTTAACCGTGACAAAATGGTTAAACTCACAGTCGCAGGAGTTCTTACAGCAATTGTAGTTGTTTTTCAGCTTCTCGGCTCGTTCATTAAGTTCGGCACATTCTCAATTTCTCTTGTTTTGATACCGATTGTCATCGGTGCGGCACTGGGAGGTCCGATTGTCAGCACTTGGCTTGGGCTGGTGTTCGGTGTTGTTGTTCTCGCTTCGGGCGATGCAGGAGCCTTCCTTGCAATCAACCCTGCAGGAACAGTTGTTACAGTTCTCTTAAAAGGCACTTTGGCAGGTCTTTTCGGCGGACTTGTTTTTGAAGCACTTAAGAAGGTTAACACCTACTTTGCAGTTATTGTTTCTGCTATTTTAGTTCCCGTTACGAACACAGGTGTATTCCTTATCGGCTGCAAGCTTTTCTTTTTTGAAGCAATCAGCGAATGGGGCGCCGCAGCAGGATTTACAAGCACGGCAAAGTTCATGATTGTGGCACTTGTCGGTTTTAACTTCCTTTTTGAGTTAGCAATAAATATCATTCTTTCTCCAACTGTTGTTGGTGTTGTTAAGGCAATCGGCAAACGCAAAATCTGATAAAAAAGCAAAAAGACGGCACTATCCAAAAGGATAGTGCCTTTTTATTTATCGTCTTATACTCCGTAAACGCTTTTTACCTTATCTTCCAAATAATCAAGATAAACCGACGGATCAAACGGCTCACCCAGCACCTTTTCGAGTATTTCATTAGGCTTATAGAATGAGCCATACTGCCAAATGTTTTCCTTGTTCCATTCATTGATAGGAGCAAAATCGCCTTTTGCCGTAAGTGCGTCAACATCAATAGTTTCTTTCATTTTTTTAAGGAACTGTGCGCCGTAAGCACTGCCCAAGGCATAAGACGGGAAGTAACCGATATTTCCCCCTGACCAATGACTGTCCTGAAGCACACCCAGCTTGTCATTGGGAACGTCAACTCCCAAATATTCTTTGTAAAGTCTGTTCCACTCATTCGGCAAATCTTTAACCTTAAGTTCCCCTGCCATTACTCTTTTTTCAAGCTCGTAACGAATCATAACATGGAGGCAGTATGTTACCTCGTCAGCTTCGGTACGGATAAGCGACGGCTCAACACGGTTTACCGCACGGTAAAAATCGTCTGCCGTGTAGTTTTTGAGTTGAGGATAAAGTTCTTGAATTTTCGGGAAAACAAAGGAAGTAAAGCCGCGGCTTCTACCTAAAATATTCTCATAGAATCTGCTCTGACTTTCGTGAATGCCCATTGAAACACCACCGTCAAGAACGGTGTATGCAAACTCGTCACGGCTGCCTGTGTCGTAAAGTGCATGGCCGCCCTCGTGAATTACGGAGAACATTGAAAACGAGAAATCTTCAGTGTAATAATGTGTTGTAATTCTCTCGTCAAAATGTGAGCCAAGGCTTGTTGTAAAGGGGTGCTCAGTTGTTGAGAGACCTACGTGGTCAAGGTCAAGACCCATTGTTTCCATTAAGTAATAAGCAAGTTTTTCCTGTGATTCAGGTGCAAAATCACCGTGAAGAATATCGTTGCTTACCTGATTTGCATTTTTAACCTTTGCGATAAGGGGAACAAGTCTTGAACGAACCTGACCGAAGAATTTATCGCAAATTTCAGTGGTCAGTCCTTCTTCATACTCGCCAAGCCAGTAGTCATAGGGCTTTTTCTCCGGCGCAATATAACCTGCAAAGCGAATGTGTGTTTCAAACATTTTCTCAAGCACGGGCAGGAAAAGTGCAAAGTCGGAATTTTCCTTTGCGGTGTGCCAAACATCGTCCGCCTCAACAAGCAAACGCTGATATTCAACAAACTCTTCCATAGGAATTTTCTGCATATCGCGAATTGATTTAATTAAAAGTTCAACCTGCCGCTTTTCAAAATCATCAAGTTCTGCCTTGTTTGCGTCAAGGAGCTCAAGCAATTTAACTGTTTCCTCACCTGTTGTGAGTTTGTACTGCTCCTCACTGAGAATTGAAAGACTCTGCCCTCTGTTTGCGGCTGTGCCTTTCGGTGCAACAGTTGATCCGTCATAAAATATGCTTGTCATTGCGTGCTCGTAAGCACTCATTTTTGCCTGCAAATCACGAAGCGCCTCTTTGCCCTCTGTTATATTCATAATATCACCTCAAAATAAAATACCGAGATACATATTTAATATGTATTAAAATTATTATACTTTTTTACCCTTTCAAAATCAACACAACAAAGATTGGTTGTTGGTAAACTCATCATTTATGCCGTTATACGGCTTATATACTGTCTCTTATACACATCTGACGCTGCCGACGAAGGCTTAGGTGT
>CAMFPJ010000018.1 GCA_945971755.1 uncultured Clostridia bacterium | reverse complement strand
AGCCTTAAAAGATTGGGGCTTGATTATGTTGATATTTTTTATCATCACCGTATGGACCCCGACACACCATTGGAGGAGTCTATGGGTGCATTGGCTCAGGCAGTACACAGCGGAAAGGCTCTGTATGCAGGGCTTTCAAATTATAACGGCGAGACCATGAAAAAGGCGGCAAAAATACTGAAAGACCTTAACTGCCCCTTTGTAATCAATCAAAACAGGTATTCAATCATTGACCGCACCATTGAGCAAAACGGACTTAAAGATGACGCAAAAGAGGAGGGTAAGGGCATAATTGTGTTCAGCCCCTTGGCTCAGGGGATTTTGACCGACAGATATTTACACGGTATTCCCAAGGACAGCCGTGTAAAACGCAGCGGGGTTTTCTTAAATGAACAGCGTGTAAACGATAACATTGAAAAAGTCAAAAAACTTAAAAAGATTTCCGATGAAAGAGGGGAGACTTTGGCGCAAATGGCTCTTTCTTGGATACTGCGTGACGGCGATTGCACAAGCGTTTTGATAGGCGCTTCAAAGCCCGAACAGATAATTGAGAACATCGGTATTGTAAAGCACTCTCCCTTTACAGAAGAAGAGCTTCGACTTATCGACGAAGCAGTAAAATAATCTATCGCATAAAAACACGGCAAGGAATTTTTGTTGTCCCTGCCGTGTTTGTTTTTTGAAATCAACTGTATCTGCGGTGTATTAAACCGTAAAAACGATATCTTATTTTAGTTTTGCCTCTAATCTGTAAATCGGTAAGCCTTGCTCAACGAACTTGCTTTCGTATTCGGTTACAATGTTGCCCTCAAAGTCGCTGTTATGTAAATCAAGGAAAATATTTTGAAGAATAAAGCCGTTCTGCGAAAGATTTTCAAGGGAACTTTCAAAAAGAATTTTACTGTCTGTTTTTTGCTCAATCACACCGCCGTCACTTAAAAGTTTCTTGTAAACAGAGAGAAAATCAGGGCTTGTGAGCCTGTGTTTTGCATGGCTTTTTTTAGGGTATGGTGTGCTGAAATTGAGGAAAATTCGTCCTATACTTTTTTCCTTAATAAAAATCGGTAAATACTCCGCTTTCATTTCAAGGTAGCGGATATTGGAAACACCCTGCTCCATTGTCTTTTCGCAAGCCTGAACTAAAACATCTTTAACGCATTCAACTCCGATAATGTTAATATCGGGGTTCCTTTTTGCGTATTCGGTGGCAAATGTACCCTTGCCGCAACCGATTTCAAGGTAAACGGGGTTGCTGTTTCCAAAAATTTCTTCAAAATCAAAGTAATTTCTTGTGTCGTTAATATTCCGCAAATCAAATGACGGAATTTCATAAGGAATACGAAGACTTTCGCAATTATTCCTTCTTGTATTAAGATTTCTAAGTTTTCTCGGCCTCATAATTATTTCGCTTTCCTAAGTAATGTTCCCGGGACTAACTCTAAATCGCTTTTAATCTTAAACTGCATCATCGGGTGCGGTAAATCTAAAAGCTCGTTGCCGTCCAAATCGTAAATTTCATCTGCTTTGAAAATTTGCGGCTTTTTGCCCGGCTCTAATGCGTCAAGCTCGTCACCCTTGTAAAATTTGTTGCGCTGAATGCAGAAAATGTAACCGCCCTCGCACTTTGTAACCTCCGCCATAACGTCATAGTGGCGAATATAACCGCCCTCAAATGAGATTTGAGCATTTTCATTTGGTTGCCCGTAGTAAAAGCCCGTGCAGTAGTCACGGTAACTTACTTTATAACATTCTTCAACTATCCATTGTGGCGTTTTGAAATCGGGTGACGGTTTTTTCATAAATTCGTCAACGGCAGCTCGGTAAGCATTTGTAATCACTGCCGCGTAGTAGGCAGATTTTGCTCTGCCCTCAATCTTGAAGCTGTTAATCCCTGCATTGACAAGGTCGGGGATATGCTCAATCATACACATATCCTTTGAATTAAGAATATATGTGCCTTCTTTTGAATCGTTAATGGGAAAATACATTCCGTCTCTTTTAACTTCCATAAGTGCATATTCCCAGCGGCAAGGCTGTGCGCATTCGCCGCGGTTTGCATCACGGTTTACAAGGTAGTTTGAAAGAAGGCATCTGCCCGAAAAGGAAACACACATTGCACCGTGAACAAAACACTCAATCTCAAGCTCTTTCGGAGTTTTGGCGCGAATTTCCGCAATCTCTGTAAGTGAAAGCTCACGGGCAGTGACAATTCGGGAAGCACCCATATTGTAAAATTCGTTAGCGGTGACATAGTTTACAATTCCTGCCTGTGTTGAAATGTGGACAGGTACTCTCGGAGCATACTTTTTGCAAAGGGAGAGCACGCCTATGTCCGCAACGATAAAACCGTCAACTCCCGCTTCGTCCCACTTTTCAAGGTATGATGGGAGAAGAACAATTTCGTCATTTCTCGGGAGTGTATTTACCGTTAAATATACTTTAACGCCTTTTGCGTGGCATTGTTCTACTGCCTCGGCTAAAGCATCGGCGGTGAAGTTCTGCGGAGCGGCACGCATAGTAAATGCGTCACCGCCCAAATACACCGCATCAGCGCCGAACATTAAAGCGGCTTGAAGCCTCTCTTTGTCGCCTGCGGGGGATAAAACTTCGGGTCTAAACATATTTTCTCCTATTTCTTACTTTGGGCGTTAATCTGCGCAATAGTTCTGAGGTTTCTGTCGTGCTGGTCCATTGTTTCAGCCATATAAATCTTCTTGTTGTTATCATGAGCAAAGAAGTAATACTGTGTGTTGTCGGGGTAAAGTGCTGCTTCAACGGCGGCTTCACCGGGATTGCAAATTGCACTGACAGGCAAGCCCTCTTTTTCATAAGTGTTGTAATTCATAATGTAATTGTTAAGCTCGGGCTTTGACGAAACACGGTTTGCAATTGTGTTTGTAACGTAGTCTTTTGTTGAGTTACATTCAAGAAGAGGGTAAAGCCCCGAACGGTTAAGGCGGTTGTGAAGAACCGATGAAATCTGAGTAAACTGCTTTGTATTTGCACCCTCTTTTTCAATTACCGAGGCTAAAATAATTATTTCATCGGTAGTCATTCCCAGTTCTTCCGCTCTTTTTGCATATTCGTCAGTCCAATGCTTTTTGAAAGCGTCAAGGAACGTTCTTACAACTGTTGCGGGGTCGGCACCCTGTTGAAATTCGTATGTTGCAGGGAAGAAGTAACCCTCAAGAACGTGATATCGCTGTTCTTTGTCGGGAATTGGAGCGATAAAGTCATACTCTGAACTGAAGTCAACCTCGTCGATTGTTTTGAAAAGTGCGGCAGAGGTACAAATATTATTTTTTTCAAGTCTTTCAAAGATTTTGTCAATAGTAAAGCCTTCGGGAATTGTAATGCTGATAAGAGCGCCTCGTGTACTGCTTGTTTTGAAGCGTTTAATCATTTTCTCAACGCCCATGCTTTCGGTAAAGTAGTAAACTCCGGGCAGGTAATTGTTGTCCTTATAACCCATTGCCTTAATAAAAACCGTACAGAATAGCTTGTTCTTAATTAGACCTGCGTCTTTAAGCACATCAACCGCAACCCTTGTGTTTGCGTTGTTCGGAAGATTTACTTCAACCGGTGTTTCGGCGTCTCTGCCGATGGCAAGAACGTCGTTAACACAGCTTAAAAGGCCAATTGAAACGATTATTGAAACTAAAAGACATACCGCAAAGCCGATGAAAATTGTTCGGTTCACTTTAAGCGCCGTTAAAATATCCGACTTGCTCTTTTTCGGCATTTTAGATATAGTATTTTGAACGCGCTTCGGAAGTAGTTTGCTTATTGAAGAGGCCTTTTTTCTGCCTGTTGTGTTAATCTTTTGAATAACAGGTTCTGATTTGTTTGCGCCTTTTCTAAATTCCATTGTGTCATTAAGTGTGTTTGCATAATTAGTTCGTACAGGCTTTTTAGCAGCCATTTCTTCCTCAAAGCTCTTAATTTCATGAAGGTCAAGGTTTTGCTGCTTGCTGTTTGTTTGAGACACACGGGGTGCAGCCGTTTTTTGTGTCGCAGGGCGTGAGGGAACAGGATTTGCCCGCCTTGGCTTCCTTGGTGTTTCAATTACGGGAGCAGGGGGCTTTTTCTCTGTTCTTTGGCGAACGGTATTTTCGCCAAAGTCTCTTTTGACAGGGGCTTGTTTAGCCCTCTCACTGCTCGGTGCTTTTTCTTCCTGATGCCGGTTTGATTTGCCGACAAGGCTTTCGCCTGCATATTCATTTAGAAGGTCATCGTAACTTTTGTTGGAAAAACCGTCTGAAAACTTGTCCATATTAAGTTACCTCCTTATTATTTCGTTTGGCGTAATTATTATATTTAACGGAATATCAAATTGCTCATTCGGAACACTGCCGAATAAAAAAGCAGGGTAAACAGGGCAAACCGAAATTCCCTTAAAGTCTTTCAAAAATCTGTCATAATAGCCTTTGCCGTAGCCCAGTCTGCTGAAATCTCTGCCGACGGCAAGCGCAGGGACAATAATTAAATCATTATCATTACTGTTTTCGTATTTTTGAGTGTTTCCCGTCGGTTCAGGAATATTATACATACCGTTTTTTAGTTCATTTTGCTCATTTACACGGTAAAATTCCATTTTTTCACCGTCTTTACATTTGGGAAAATACACATTTTTATTAAGCCTTGCGCACTCAAGTATTTCATAGGTGCTCACTTCGCTCCCCACACTTGCAAAAAGCAAAACGCGTTTTGCGTTATTATATTCGGGAAGTGACAAAATGCGCTTTGTGAGTTCTTTATCAAAAATCTGTTTTTGAGAGAGAGGAATCTCATTTCTCAAAGCCAGTTTCTCTTTTCTGAATTCTTGCTTAGTCATGATAAATCTGTAAGGAAGAACGAATTGCTTTTGCTTTGCTTTCTCCTGCTAATCTTGCGGCAATTCTGATGCCGAATTCAACCGCACTGCCCATTCCCTTGGCGGTTAAAATATTGCCGTCTTCACAAATGCAGGAATCGGGAATTTGAGCACCGAAAAGCTCCTCCTCAAACCCGGGGAAGCAAACTGCTTTTTTACCTTCTAAAATTCCTTTGTGACCGAGAATAGACGGAGCGGCACAAATTGCGCAAATAAGCAAACCGTTATCCAAGCAGTGGTTAATAGCTCCGGATACAACCGGACTTTTCTCAAGGTTTATTGTACCGGGCATTCCGCCGGGAAGAAAAATTCCCTGCATATCGGTGTTCGGTAAAAAATCACTGTCCGTCATATTGCAAACAACGGAAACTCCGTGTGAGCCGGTGATTACCTCACCGCCGACACCTACAAGGACAACCTCTATTCCGGCACGTCTTAGAACATCGGCAGGGGCAAGCGCTTCAACCTCTTCAAAGCCGTTAGCCAAAAACATATAAATCATAACATCACTCCAAAGTAATTCCAACATAACAATCAAGATTTTTAAGTTCGTTTATATGGGTCTTAATCATTGCGGTGTTTTGCTTTTTTCTGCCCTTTTGAGCGTCTGAAACGCAGTCGCCTAAAAGACACACAGTGCCGTCTGTTTCGATTATCTCACCGCCGTAGATTTTTACGGAATTTGCCCAGTAATCTAAAACGGAGGCAGGAAACCGCAGTTCTGTACCGCTGAAAGAACGAGCTTCTGAGTATTTTTCACTTACGGTTTTGTATTCTTTCGGCACATCTGCTTCAAAGCTGTATCCAAAGGGAACATAACCGAATTTTTTGTAATATTCAAACAACCCTTCGTTTGCGGGAACAAGCAGAAGAAAGTCAAGATTTTTTGCAGTTTTTATTTCGTCTGCTTTTGAGAGAATTTCTGACATAAGCCCTCTGCCGCGGTATTTTTCATCGGTCATGGCGCAGTAAACGTAAAGACCTTTACGGTTTTCAATTTCACAAGGTATAAGGAAGGCGGAGGAAACAACTTTTCCGTCCTGTTCTATGATGGGATTTTCGCAAAGGGGATAAACTTTTTCAAAGAAAAGCTTTGTAACCCGTTCGTCTTCGTCAAAAACTCTTTGCCAAAGATTTGATAAATTCTTTTGTAAGTCCTCTGACGGAGATTTATCTTTGTAAACCGCAACATATTTTGTGAGCAGTGTGCACGGCTTATAAGAAAGCTTTGCACTTCTAAGACCCTCGCTGCCTGTGTCTTCTTCACGGTTGATATACTCGTATTTCCCGAGAAGTGCTTTCGCAAGCTCACGGTTTACTGTCTGGTAGGCACCGCGGAAATTGGCGTAAGCCTTTTCAACGTGAGTGCAAAAAGTGTTATCGTTAAGTTTTTCACCGAAGGTAAAGGCTATTGCCTCATCTTCAACAAAGAGTATTCCGCCGAAAAGACCGAGCTTAAAAAAATTATCGAAGGCTTTGTTGATAGCTTCATGCTCACTGGAAATTTCTTCCGGGTCTTTCTTCTCGTTCAGCCTTTCCCACTGGTCGTTAAGAATACGGCAGCGTTCAATATTGTCGGGAGTAATTTCCTCAAAATGCCAGTCAAAATTCTTTTCAAAATAACTTATGTGGTTTTTCTTACTGTGGTACTTTTTGCCGGGAAGAAGCGCTAAATCTTCGGTTTTGTAAATGTATTCATAGGCGTCACGGTCAGTAGTAAACTCAAACTTTTCGGGGAAAAGCTTTTCAAGCTCTTCCTTGTCTTTTTCGGTGAGCCCGTAAAACTGAGCCTTGCCGTTTTTAATGATTTCTTCAATTACTTTCTTTTTGTCGCCTTTACCCCGAGGGTAGCAGTAAACGCCTTCCGAAAATATTTTTGACACAAAAACACCGTCATTTACGGCGATTTTATTATTATAAACATCAGACCACATATAAATATTTCCGAAACAGTATTCACAGCAGTCGGTACTTTCTTCATTAAAAATTTTTTGAACTTCCGCTAAATCTGCAAGGGCGGGAGAATGAAATTCCATTAAATCATCTCCCTGACACAATCAAAAATTTCTTCGCTGATTTTTTCAATGGGGAGCGGAGATTCTCCCTCGTAGCACTTAATCACTTTCCAACCGAAGCGTTCTGCAGTATAAAGAGCAGCCTCGTGACACTTCTTAAGGTAATCTACGTTTGCCTCGTGAACGTCTTTTTTTGTTTCTTCACCGCAGTAGCGTTTAGACATAAGCTTTTGAGAAATGTCAACATCCATATCAAGAAAGATTACGGCGTCGGGCTTGGGAATACCCACCTTTTCATACTCGGTTTCAAAAAGCCAGTCAAGGTACGAGTCCCACTTGTCTTTAGAAAGCTTTACCGTTTGATGAACTGCATTGGAGGTTGTGTAGCGGTCGGCAAGAATTAAGGTGCCGCCCAAGTAATCATCACTCCAAACATTTTTGTAATTTGCGTATCTGTCAACAGTGTAAAAAAGCGATGCCGCATAAATATTAACGTCGGCAGGGTCGGAACCGAATTCACCGCCCAGGTACATTTTTACAAGAGTGCTGGACTTGTTGTCATAATCGGGAAGTTTAATCTGACGAATATTTTTGCCGAGAGCCGAAAGCCTGTTCTTCAAAATTTCAATCTGAGTAGATTTTCCGCTTCCGTCAAGTCCTTCAATAACAATTAGTTTTCCGTTCATTTCAAAGCCTTTCTGAAATCATAGTTATACGAAATACATTATATCAAATAATTTTCCCATTTACAATGTTTATTTGCAAAAAATGCCTTGCTTGATATAAGTATCGTTTTGTGTTAATATAACGCGGAGTTCTTGACTTGTGCTTTTAAGCATATATTTTACCGAGTTTAATTTGGAGATGCACAAAAATGAGGACAAACCGTAAACGATTTAATTTTTCAATTCCGCTTGTGATGATGTTTATTCTGACTCTCGCAAGCGTTGTTGCGCTTTTGTCGGTGGGTGGAGATGAAACGGTTTATTATTTTAACCAATTAAGTTTTATTCCCGACCCCAAGACGGTGTGTATTGACCCGGGGCATGGCGGTCAAAGCTCAGGAGCAACGGGAGAAAAAGGAAAACGCCTTGAAAAAGACGATACACTCCGCCTTTCTCTTTTAGTGCGTGATGAACTGGAAAAGCGCGGTTATACGGTTGTTATGACAAGGGACAGCGACACTGACATTTCCCTTGAGGACAGGTGTAAAATCGCAAATAAATCTAAAGCGTCGCTTTTTGTGTCAATTCACAGAAATTCAAGCACGGGTAAGGCTAGCGGCTGTGAAGCGTGGATACATTCCCGTAACCCGTCTGACGACAGGCTTTTAGCTCAAAATATACTTGACAGTTTAAGCCTTGTGGGAGCAGACACATCACGCGGCCTTCATACAGGCTACCGTGAGGGCGCAGAAAAGAATTATTATGTGAACAGATGCTCAAAAATGCCGTCTGTTCTTGCGGAAATCGGCTTTATAACCAGCGAAAAAGATAACACCTATTACGACGAAAATATTGATATTTTAGCCGTTGCCATTGCTGACGGAATTGAAACGACGTTGCTTGAAATGAACGGAGAATAAATCAACAAATTGTTAAAATTCGACAGTAAATTGAAAAAAGTGGGAAATTCCCCGCTTTTTTTATAAATTATTCCGCAAAATTTGTATTTTTGTGTCATATTGCTATTGCGGAAAAATTCATATCGTGTATAATATTTATTACGATATTTTATGTAAAGGCAGTGCGGATACGTGAAAATTACGGAAAGTGTATTGATTAAGGCGATTTCGGTCGTTATTTCTTTTCTTATAGTTATAGTATCGGTTATTTCTGTAACTACGAATAAAAGCAATTTGTCCGTAAATGAAGAATATGTCGAAACAATGAAAACGACGGACACAACTACCACGACAACCACCACGACAACTACAACCACTACCACGACCACCACTAAACCCGAAACAACCTCTACTACAAAAAAAGCAACTACTCAAACAACCGTTAAACAGACTGCACCGACTGATGAAATAGTTACAGACCCAAAACCTCCCGAAAACATTTCGGCTCCTGCAGTAACAGGTTCTCACGAAATTGCAGGCTCCGTTCCTGCAAAGGCAGCGGTCAGCGGAAGTTATTTTAACGATGCTGTTTTTATCGGCGATTCCATAAGCCTTAAACTGAATTATTATGAGTCTTCCAAAAACCGGCTCGGCAATGCTCAGTTCTTAACGGCAGGCAGCCTCAGTGCAACCAATGCACTTTGGGATGTCAGCGACAAGTCCGTTCACCCGAAGTATCAGGGCAAAAAAAGAAAGCTTGAAGATTCTGTTGCGATGATGGGCGTTAAAAAAGTGTATATTATGCTCGGCATGAATGATATTAACGCAGTAGGTATTAACGGTGCCGTTAAAAACTTTGAAAAGGTTTGCAATAACATTTTGGCAAAGTCACCTGACGTTACCATATATGTTCAGTCGGTAACACCCCTTGCTGCAAGCAGTAATGTGGCGTCAAAAAAAGAGGGCAGACTTAACAACGCAAGTGTTTACGAGTACAACAAAAAGCTTGCCGCTCTTTGCCAAAGAAGAGGCTGGTATTTCATTAACGTTGCAGAGGTAATGTTCAATGAAAAAGGCTACCTTAAAAATGAATATTGCGGTGACCTTCAGTCAATGGGTATTCATTTCACAAATGAAGGCTGTAGGGTATGGGTTGACTACTTATTAACCCATACACCGTAAAGGAGAAAAATATGAAGAAAATTTTATCTGTAATTCTTATAACGGTAATTTTGTTTTCATTTGCGTCTTGCACCGCCAAGCCGAAGGAAACAGTAATAGACATTAACAGTGTTAAATCGCAAATTACGGAGAAGGTGGAGCTTTCCGACCCGTTGGACATTGGCACAGACGCACTTTCAGACCTTTACGGAATTGACTCTGCCGATGTTGCTGAGTCTGCCTGCCTTGTTACCATGGACGGCACTTTCCCGGACGAAGTAATTATAGTTAAAGCACAAGACGAAAATTCAAAACAAAGAATTGTTGATGCATTAAATTCAAGACTCAGTGAAGTTAAAACTCAGTCACAAAATTACGATGAAACAAACTACAAGCTCGCTCAGGAATGTAAGGTAATAACCGAGGGTAATTACGTTGCACTTTTCGTTTCTGCTCATCACGCAGAGATGGAAGAGATTTTTGAGTCGGCAGTTCAAAAATAAAACCTTAAATTTTGCGTGTGCGGAATGCCCGCACACGTTTTTTCTTTAGGAGGTGAAACGGTTGGTATTTTCAAGTATTCCTTTTTTATTTTGCTTTTTAGCGGTAACTCTTGCGCTTTATTACGCTGTGCCGAGAAAATTTAAGAATTTTGTTCTTTTGGTAATGAGTTTGATTTTCTACGCTTACGGCGAACCGATTTTTATTTTACTTATGCTTTTTTCCATAGGGCTTAATTATGTTAGCGGAATTATAATAGGAAAATTTTACGACAATGCCAAACTTAAAAAAGCCGTTCTCATTCTCTCAATTGTAATCAATTTAGGGCTTTTGGGCTATTTTAAGTATGCAGCTTTAATTGTTGATACTCTTAAATATTTACCTGTATTTTCGTTTTTGCCGGTTCCCCAAATTGCACTGCCAATCGGTATTTCTTTTTACACCTTTCAAACTCTTTCTTATGTGATTGATGTGTACCGCAGCGAGTGCAAACCGCAGAAAAATTTAGTAACTTTCGGCACTTACGTTTGTCTTTTCCCACAGCTTATTGCGGGCCCGATTGTTCGGTATATTGACGTTGAAAAACAGCTTTCTAAAAGGCGTGAGACATTCGCTCTTTTCGGAAACGGTGTACGTCTTTTTACATTGGGCCTTGCCAAAAAGGTGTTAATAGCTAACGAAATGGGAATTATTTGGGACGAACTTAAATTTTCGGGTGAGAGTGCGGGAGTTCTCGGTCATTGGATTGGAATTCTTGCGTTTACTCTTCAAATTTATTTTGATTTCAGCGGATATTCCGATATGGCACGGGGCCTCGGTAATATGTTCGGCTTTGAGTTTGTTAAAAACTTTGACTACCCGTACATTTCAAAAAGTATTACGGAGTTTTGGCGCAGATGGCACATTTCCCTCGGAACTTGGTTCAGGGAGTATGTTTACATACCGCTTGGCGGCAACAGAAAAGGAAAGATGCGTCAGTGCATTAATATTTTTATCGTTTGGGCGTTAACGGGAATTTGGCACGGAGCTTCTTGGAACTTTCTTTTATGGGGAGTTTATTTCGGTGTGCTTTTGACACTTGAAAAATTCTTTATGCTTAAAGTTCTCAAAAAAATACCGCCGATTTTTTCCCACATTTACACAATGTTTTTTGTAATTGTCGGATGGGTTATTTTTGATTTTACTCATATTCTAGACATTGGAAATTACCTTGTGGGTATGTTTAATTTCAGAGCAGATATTTCCGATGATTTACTCGTATTCGTATTTTCGCGTTTGCCCATTTTGTGCATTGCGGCTTTCTGCTCTTTGCCCATAATCAGAAACATATACAAAAAAATGCAAATATCACGCTTTTTACCGATTTTGGAATCAGCGGCGGTTCTTTGCATTTTGGTGCTTTCGGTGGCGTCTCTTGTCCGTTCAAGTTATAACCCGTTTTTATATTTTAGATTTTAAGGAGTGAGAATTTTGAGCAAACTTAAAAACAGAATACTTACTGCAATTTTTGTATTGTTCATTTTCTCATTTGCGGTGCTTTTGGCGGTTCTTCCCAAAAAAGAACGCTCGGAAAATGAAAAAAGAGTGCTTTCATCTTTCCCTGAAATTACTGTTAACTCAATTTCAAACGGCGAATTTGCGCTTGAACTAGAAACATATCTTTCCGACCATTTTCCTTTCCGTGAAAAGTTTGTAGGGCTTGACGCATACATAGGGCTTTTGTTAGGGCAGAACGGCGAAAACGGAATATATTTCGGAAAGGACGGTTATTTAATCACAGAGCCGCCCGAATTTGAAATGAGCAGGGCAGAGAAAAACGCAGGGTATATTGAAAATTTCGTAAGTGAAACAAACCTCCCCTCAAGTGTAATAATTGTTCCGTCAACAGGCTTTGTATATTCTGAAAAACTCCCGAAAAACCATAAGGTTTACCGTGACGACGAAATTATCGACACAGTACGTGGAAACACAAAAAGCGCGTCGTTTATTGACCTTCGGAATTGTTTTAACGACAACAAAAACCGAATTCAAATTTACTATAAAACCGACCATCATTTAACCTCTCAGGGTTCCATGCTCGTTTACAATGAATTTTGCAGAGAGAAAAAAATTACTCCCGCAAACTTTACCTTGCAGGAGAAAGTTGAAAAATTTTACGGTACGTGTTATTCTAAAAGCGGGTTTTGGGGCACAAAGGGCGACACAGTTGAGCTTTACAGAACCGAAACGTCTTACACTGTCACAATAAATGACGGAAAAAACATAAAGACGAACAACAGTCTTTATTTTTATGAGCATCTCGACAATCTTGACAAATACCCCGTGTTCCTTGACGGTAACCACGCACTCGTAAAAATTAAGAACAAACAAGTTAATAACGGCAAAAAACTTTTGATTGTTAAAGATTCTTATGCACATTGCTTTACAACGTTTTTGGCTGAAAATTACGAAGAAATAATTATGGTCGATTTGCGTTACTATAAAAAATCAGTCAAGAAACTTGCAAGCGAAGAAGAATTTTCCGAACTTTTATTTATGTTCGGCAGTGAAAACATTTCAACAAGCACCGATTTTGCGTGGCTGTTGATGTGAAAGGAGCAGTATATGAAGAATATTCCGCATTATAACGGCACTTTAAGAAGTCATAAGCTGGATGTTCCCGAATGTATTTACGAATGCAGCGGAATTTCCATTTTCGGCAGAAGAATTAAATCATTGGTTTTTTCAACCGACGTAGCAATAATTAAAAATATCAATACCGACGCGGTAATTGCAGTTTATCCGTTTACTCCGCAGCCGTCAATTTCCGGTGCGGTTATTGCCGTTGCGGACGCTCCCGTCTTTGTTGGAGTCGGCGGCGGGCTGACCTCGGGTGAACGCTCCGTAAGGCTTGCTATTGAGGCTGAAAATCAAGGGGCTTTCGGCGTTGTTGTCAATGCTCCGATTCCCACTGAAATCATTGCGAAAATCAAAGATGTTGTTGACATTCCCATTGTTGCTACAATCGTTTCCGAAAAACAGGATATTGAAGAAAGAATCAAAGCAGGAGCGGATATTCTTAATGTTTCTGCCGCTGCAAGCACACCGAAGGTTGTAGCATTTATTCGTGAAAAATTCCCCGATATTCCCATTATTGCCACAGGCGGACCAACGGACGAAACAATTACCGCCACAATAAAAGCAGGTGCAAACGCAATAACTTATACTCCGCCCACTAACGGAGATTTGTTTGCACGTTCAATGATAGAATACCGAAAAAAATTTGACGAATAATATCGAAAAAATAATTGACTAAAACAGGTCACAGTGCTATATTTATTACTGAGAAAAGCAAATGAAACAACGGCTTTTCTCAGTAACTTTTTTAGGAAGAAGGAGAATTTATGTTGTTTCAAATTTACGGCGAAACTTCCGGCTGGCAACTTCTGGGCTGGGTAATGGTTTTCGTAGGGCTTGTAGTTGCAAATGAATTTGCCCGCAGAACAAAGGTTGGCGGTATTATTTGCTTCCTTGCAATTCCCGCAGTTCTTACAGCATACTTTATTGCAATTTATGCAGGTGCTGCAAAGGGTGCCGAGTGGGCGCTGAATAATGATACTTATATTTACATGAACAGTTGGTTCCATTATGCAAAGCTTTATGCTGCAACGGCAGGATGTATCGGCTTTATGATTATCAAATATCAATGGGGCAAGCTTGGCAAGGCTCATTGGTTTAAGGCTTTCCCGTTTGTAATCGTTGCTATTAACATTCTTATTGCAGTTGCGTCTGACTTTGAATCGGCAATCAGAGCAGGTTCGCTTGCAGGCGGCTGGTGGCATTCGTCAGAGGGCGTTTGGCTCTACGGCGGCTGGTGGAATGTTCTCAACGGTCTTGCAGGTTTAATCAACATTCTTTGTATGACAGGTTGGTGGGGAATTTACTCATCAAAGAACGGCCGTCAGGATATGCTTTGGCCCGATATGACAATTTACTACATTATTGCTTATGATATCTGGAATTTCCAATACACATACTTAAATCTTCCCACACACGCATGGTATTGCGGTCTTGCATTACTTCTTGCACCCACCTTTGCAAACCATTTCTGGAACAAGGGCGGCTGGATTCAGAACCGCGCACATACACTTGCTCTTTGGTGTATGTTTGCACAGGTATTCCCTGTTTTCCAAGACCACAGCGTTTTCACAACAGTTACTTCTGTTTATGCAGGCGGCGGTGCGGCAGCTGCTTTGGGTAACACAATGCCCACAGCACAAAATCCCACAGCACAGGGAGTTATTTCGGTTATTTCACTTGTTGTTAACGTATTTGTTCTTGCAACAATCATTAAGCGTTCAAAAGAACAAAAGAAGAATCCTTATACTAACGAAATCTTTACAGGTACTAAGGACTTTGAAGAAGCAATGGCAAGAGCTGAGTAAGAATAAAAAACTGCTTGTAACAGTATAAGACAAAACTACCCGAAGAAGAGAAAACAAAACTCTTTTTCGGGTAGTAATTTTTTTCGGCGGTATTCTTTGTTTCGGGAGAGTACCCCGTTTTTTTATTTAATAATCAAACTCAACTGTCTTTGTTTCATTCACGTTAAAGGTAATCTCCTGAACACTGCCGCCGGCACAGGATACTTTAATTGTCTGCGGTACGTTTGATGTGATTGTTGCAACTGCTTTTCCGTTGTCCCACTTCAAAGAAACAGTAGCGTTTGTACGGGCGCAAAGCCCTGTAATCTCGCCGTTTGTCCATTTGCTCGGCAATGACGGCAAAAATTCAATTTCTCCGTCGTTTGACATTACAAGCGACTCGTTGACGATACCTGTAAGACCTAAAAGCGAGTCTGTGCAGTATGTGTCTGAACCGCGGTTTGTGTTGTGGTCTGTCATAAGTGACTGATAGCAGATATTGCTCTTTAAGAGCCTGTGAACGAGTGAGTAAACATTATCTCCTTGCTTGAGTCTTGCGAAAACAAGAGCCTGATGAACAAATCCGTGAGAGGCGCTGTTCTCTTTTTCACGGTTGTTAACTGCCTGAAGAGCAGCTTTTGCAAGGGCTTCATCGTGCTGAGTTTCCATAAGCGGCCAAGCGCAGTAAAGGTGGCTTATGTGGCGGTGGCGGTTATTGTCCTCATACTGATTTGCACACCATTCTTTAATTGCACCCGTGCTGTCAAAACGGTAATCGGGCATTTTGCTTAAAAGCTCTGTCCACTTCCTGACTCTTTCTTCAAAGCCCGGGAGTTTTGCCGCATTTTCACAGTCGATTGTCATTTGAAGACCGCTTTTTGCCGCCGCAATGTCAATAGCCGCATTAGCCGCAAGCGTTGAATTGTAAGTGCTTCCGCCTGTTGTGTTTTCAGGTGAGTAAGAGGGGATAATCAAATACTTTTCACCGTCTGAAAGTGCAGATTTACCCTTTTCATATTTTGCGTTTCCGTCTTTATCGGTGTAATATTCCGGGGATACTAACTGCTCCCAGAAGTTTGACTGCTTTGTAAGGAGCGGAATTAAAACATCTTCCAAAAGCTTGAGTTTTTTTCCTGCGTCATCGGTAACGGTAACGTTGCCGTAGCATTGATACATTTCGTAAATCGGCTGAAGCATCCAGCTTGTGCCTGCGTTCCAATACTGGAACGGGTATTCCTGGCAATATTCCGCACCCAAAGCACCGTCACCGTCACAGTTAACGGGAGCCATAAGCGCGTCTTTCATACCGTAACATTTTTCTGCGTTAATTTCCCAGTCATCTACCTGACGGAGAATGAATTTAACATAACCCTCGCTGAACTCAATAAGGTTTGCGGTGTTAAGACCTGCTGACTGAAGATTAACGTTTGCGTCCATTGTGTATTCACTTCTCCAACCGGGGACCCATTCGCCTGTCCACATACCCGAAAGGCGAGTCATTGAATATCCGCTTGCACAAATGGAGGCAAAACGTGATTGCATATAAACACGTTCCATAAGGGCGTCACTTATTTTGCCCGAAAATTTCTGCTTGAGGAGAAGTTCTTCGTTTGAAAGATATTTTTGCGCATTTTCACTGTCACCGAGCGTAAATGTTACACGGTTGAACATATCTTTTTGAATTTCTGCACTTGGTGTTAATGCTTTTTTGTAGTCGAATGTGCCGTTTGTTACGTATTTTTCAGCAACGGTTTTGCAGTTTTTCAAGAGAAAATCTGTAAGTTCATAAGATGCCGCATCTTTGAAATCTGCAAATTTGCCCATTTCAAAAGTTCTGTCATTAGCGGTAATAAGGTAAACTGCGTCAGCATCCGTAATTTTAATTGCAGGGTTTTTGTCACCGACATTGACATTTTCGTCACCCTGAGGGTCTAACTGTACCTTTTCTTTAGTACCGCCAACTGTTATAACGTATGTAACACCGGCATAACCGCCGTTACCCAATGAAGAAAGCGGATAGTCAGGGTAGTGGGCAACAAAGGTGATTGAGGAAGCGTCGTCAGATACAATTTTTTTGTACTGCATATTCTTTTCGTCACCGTTTGAGAATTTATACATACCGCTTGCGTCATCAAGTGAAACTGTTAAATTCACCTTACTGCCGGTTGATGATTTTTCGATTTTGGTAATAGTTACCCCGTCAGTGCGTGAAGTAAATGTTGCACGTTCCCAGGTTCCGTTTTTGTCGTTATAGGAAACGCCTACTTCACCGGTTTCGTAGTCTGTCCAGCGGATATAATCTTTGTAAAAAAGAGATTTCTGCTGAGTGAGTCTTAATTGCTGACCGGGGTGAAAAGCGTAACCGTAGTTCCAGTCGCCGCAGCCCGAAACACAAAGAGAATCGTCAAGATTCACGATTTTTTGCTTTGTGTCTTCAAGCTCAAATGTAAGGTCCGGCATATCGTAACGGTCACGGGGAGATGGCATAATGTAGTCAACGTCCTGATAAATGATTGTGTCGTTATAAGGAGAACCTGCAGTAACAAAGCCGATTTTTCCGTTACCGCCAATCATACCGTCACGCCAGTATCTTCCCTCAGTTTTGGTTTTGGGGTAAACCTTTACCTCGTGAAAAGCGGTGGCAAAAGCCTTTTTGGTATCATTGTTCAAAAGAGTGTAATCTCCCTTCATACTGTTTTTGTAAAGAGCAAAAACACCGACTGCAACAGAAAGCACAATGCACAGCGAAAGAACAGCGGCAAGTGCAATTTTAACGCAATTTAATGCAGTTTTAAGTATTTTGCCCAATGAAATTTTTTTCTTCATTTTATCCCCTCCGTTTTTTATTTATAATATCATAAAAACTCCTGAAATGGAATAGAAAAAAGCTTAAAAATGAATTTTCGACAAGTTTTGAACACCGGTCGGAAAATCAAAATAAGAAGTCTGATTTTCAGTTTTAACCGG
>CAMFPJ010000017.1 GCA_945971755.1 uncultured Clostridia bacterium | reverse complement strand
TTGAGTCATAACCGATTTCGCAAATTGTATTCCTAACGATTTCGGGAATATTAACGTTTGCTTTAGATGTAATTTCACCCATAACAAGAACTTGACCCGTTGTGCAGGTTGTTTCGCATGCAACTCTTGACATTTTGTCCTGTGCAATCATAGCATCAAGAATAGAATCAGAAATTTTGTCACAGATTTTGTCGGGATGTCCTTCTGTTACAGATTCTGAAGTAAAAAGAAATTTTGCCATTTTTAAGCCTCCTAAAAAAATAAGCGCCCAAACAAGGACGCTGAAAAAGTCCTTATCTTTCGGAAAATCCGCAGGAATTAGCACCTTGCAAAAGCAGGTTGCCGTGGTGTCACAGGGCCTGTCCCTAAACCACTCTTAATAAGGAATATTAAGTTCAGATATATTCTATCACAAAATGTGATAATGTCAACAGTATTCTTAAGTTTTCGACAACTAAATTTTTCCTTTAAGAATAGGGGAAATACGCTTGTAAATTATGAATGTTACAACAGTTACAATCGCAAATTTGCAAAATGTAAACGGCACATTGAAAATAATCAGCGCTTCTTTAAGACTGTCAACGGACGGTAAAATTGCTTTATAAGCACCGATAATTGCTTCCATTGGCATAAATTTTGTATATATGGGATAAACAACGTAATAGTTTGTAAAGAAACTTAAAATTGCACTCAGTAAAGCACCGAGAATTGAGCCAAGAGCAGCCGCACTTCTTGTTTTGCGGTACTTATATAAAATACCTGCCGGTATCACAAACAATGCACCTAAAATAAAGTTTGAAAGTTCACCTACACCGCCGGTCGATGATTTAATCAATAGATTTAATAAATTTTTAATTAAGCATACAAAAACTCCGCTGACAGGACCGTATGCAAATGATGCGATAAGTGCAGGCAGTTCCGAAACATCAAATTTAATAAAATTAGGAATGAACATCGGAATCGGGAACTCTAAAAACATAAGTACATAAGCAAGAGCCGAAAGTACGCCTGTTCCTGCAATTTTTCGAACGTTGATTTTTTTTGTTTTTGTAAGTTGTTTCATAATTTGACACCTTTCTTAAGTTGCCGTCAAAAATGAAAAACCCTGCAAAAACTGCAGGGCGTTACGACTCATTGCCGTATCTTCTTTCATCCGGACTATACCGTCGGTACGGGAATTGCACCCGTTCAGCTTGCGCTCGTGGACTTTAACCACCGGTGGAGAATTGCACTCCGCCCTGAAGACAACTAAATTTTAATTTGTATTTATTATACACTTTTGCTATTTATTGTCAATAGTTTTTTTAGGCAATAACAGTAATAATGAAATAATCATAACTATGGGGAACAATGCTCCAAACCCAATACCGCTTTTTAGGTCATTTTCACAAATATGCAAAGCAGCAAAAGAAATAAACCACGGACCGGACATACAGCCGACATCACCGGTAAGTGCCAACAGACCAAACATACTGTTTCCGCCACCGGGGAAAGTTCTTGATGCTAAACTGAATGTTCCGGGCCACATCATACTTATCCAGAGTCCTGTTAACGCACAGAAAATAAGTGAAACATAAGCGTTGCTTGATACTGATACTGCAAAGTAGCTGATAGTGCAAAATATTGCTGAAAGTCCAAGGGCAAGTTTAATATTTATTTTCTCACCAAAAATACCAAATAAAATTCTGCCAAGTCCCATAAGCACCGCAAACAAACAGGGACCGAGTATATCACCTATTTCTTTTGTAACGTGAAGTCCCGTTTCGGCAAAGTATGAACTCCATTGTGACATGCCAAGTTCAGATGCGCCGGAGCAAAGCATAATAATCGCAGTTAAAATAAATGCTTTTTTGAAAACTAAATTACCGACCGGAGTTTTTTCCTCGGGAGTTAAGTTTTTCGGTGTTTTGCAAGTAACAAAAGAAACTGTGTTAATCAAAGGAAGTATCGCCCAAAAAATCGGTAGCAAATACCAAGAATTTCTACCAATGATTTTTACTCCCAGAGTAGTAAAAATGACTACGAATACTTGACCCCAACAGTAAAATGAATGAAGAAAAGCCATTTGCGAAGTCTTTTTATCTCCGGGAATTGCCTCAATCATAGGGCTGATTATAACTTCCATCAGTCCGCTGCCGACCGCGTTAAGAATTATGGCAATTAGAATTCCGAAAAACGGGTCGATAAATCTGGGCAAAACACCAAGGCATAAAAGACCGACAGTTGTAACTGCCTGTGAAAATACCGAAAGGAATTTATAACCTATTTTATCGGCGAATTTAACTGAGAATAAGTCAACAAAAGTTTGTGACAAAAAATTGACAGTAATTAAAACTGAAAGTTTTTTAAGACCGATTCCGTACTGCTCCGAAAAAACAACAAAAAGCAGGGGAGGAAGATTGTTAATTATTGCCTGCACAAAGTAACCAGTGTAGCAAGAAAGTTTTGTCCTTGTGTAAGAAATCATTTATACCCTCGATACTATCATATCAAAATTTCCGTTAAGTGTGAATTTACCGAATGATGCAGGCACAAATAAACTGTCGCCTTTTTTAACATCAATATTTTCAATTCTTCCGTTTCCGTCCGTAATTAAAATTGAGAGAAAAGATGACTCATCAGCCTCTAAAGCAAATTGACCGTTTACAGTATATTTGTCGGCAATGAATAAGTCACAATTAACAAGTGATTGCTTTGAGTAATTGTCGAATTTTTTAATTTCACCGGCACATTTTGCTTCTTTTTTTGGTGGAATGCAATTTGTAACTTCAATAGCATTTTTAACATGAAGCGGACGAGGTTTTCCGTCTGTACCCAGTCTTCCGTAGTCGTAAACCCTGTAAGTAATATTTGAATTCTGCTGAATTTCAGCAAGTAAAATTCCTTTGCCGATTGCATGGAGTGTACCGGCTTCAATAAAGAACAGATCTCCTTTTTTTACCTTTTCACGGTTTACATATTTTAAGAAGGTTTTGTCTGCAACAGATTTTTTGAATTCTTCACTTGAAATTTCTTTGTTAAAACCAAAAATAATCTCGGCGTCTTCATCACAGTCCAGAATATACCAACACTCTGTTTTACCGAATTCGCCTTTTGTTTTCATAGCGTATTCATCATTAGGGTGAACTTGAACGGATAAGTCATTTTTAGCATCAATAAGCTTAATCAGAAGAGGGAAAAAAGGAAAATCCTTTCCGCGTGTACCAACAAAGTCAGGATTCTCTTCAATTACTTTTGAAAAAGGCATTTTGTCAAATTTTCCGCCGATAACCGTATTTTCACCGTCTTCTCTTGACGCGAGCATCCATGCCTCTGCCATAATGTCATAGTCACTTTCAAAACCGAACTCGGTACGAAGTCTGTTTCCTCCCCAAATATAGTCTTTGAAAATAGGCTTTAATTTTAATATTTCCATTATTAACACTCCAAAATTTTAATCGCGAACATTTTATCATAACATGGGTATTATTTCAATATTTATTCTTTTTTTACATGCAAAACCCTGTTTGCATATACTAAACTAAGCAGAGAAACTTAAAAAATGGATAAATTATTGATAAATTATTCAAAATTTAGCTAAAATTACCATCAGATTTATGTAAAAATGCAATTTTTGACTGAAGCACTTGCAAAATTAAATTTCGTATTATAAAATATTATCATATTTTCAGCATGGAGGTTTTTGTTTTGAGATACGCTGAGATGAAAAAAGAAGATTTGCAAGCTCTTAAAAATGAGTTATTGGCAAAGTATGAAGAAATAAAAAAAATGAACCTTTCACTTGATATGTCTCGAGGTAAGCCGGGGCACGAACAGCTCGAACTTTCTTATGATGTTCTTAAAGTTTTTAACGGTGGTGATACTTGCATTTCTGACAGCGGAATTGATTGCAGAAATTATGGCGTTCTTGACGGAATTCCCGAGTGTAAAGAGCTTTTTTCGGAAATTCTCGAAGTTCCTGCCGACAACATTATTGTTGGTGGATCTTCAAGTCTTAATCTTATGTTTGATTTTGTTGCACAGTGTATGGTTTCGGGAATCGGCGGAAACGAGCCTTGGAGTAAACAGGGGAATGTAAAATTTCTTTGCCCCGTTCCCGGTTATGACAGGCATTTTGCAATTGCGGAATATTTTGGAATTGAAATGATTACAATTCCAATGACAAACGTTGGACCGAATGTAAATAAAATTAAAGAATTTATTAAAGACCCAATGGTTAAGGGTATGTTCTGTGTTCCGAAATACTCAAATCCCGACGGCGTTACATACAGCGATGAAACAGTTCTGGCTTTAGCTTCGCTTCAGCCTGCGGCGAAAGACTTCAGAGTAATTTGGGATAACGCTTACTGCGTTCATGATTTAACTGATACTCCTGACATACTTATGAACATCTTCGAGGCCTGCAAAAAGTTCGGTACAGAAGATAATTTTGTTGAATTTACTTCTACTTCAAAGATTTCCTTCCCCGGTGCAGGAATTTCTGCCATTGCGGCATCTGACAGAAACATTGCAGACATTAAAGGCAGAATGAAATATCAAACCATAGGCTTTGATAAGCTTAATCAGCTTCGTCATGTAAGATATTATAAAAATGCTGTTGGAATTCGTGCACACATGAAAAAGCATGCTGAAATTATCGGACCGAAATTTCAAATCGTCCTTGACGCATTAGATGCTGAAATTGCGCCTGCAGGAATTGCCGAATGGATTAAACCAAACGGAGGTTACTTCATAAGTTACAATACAACAGTGGGCAGTGCCAAAAGAATAGGAGAACTTTGTAAAGAGGCGGGAGTTGTCCTTACTACTGTCGGCGCAACCTATCCTTACGGAAAAGACCCATTTGACAGAAACATTCGTATTGCTCCCACTTTCCCGTCAAATGAGGAACTGAAAAAAGCAGTTGAAATTTTCTGCTTATGTGCTAAAATAGCAGCAATAGAATCTTTGCTTAAATAAAAAGAGGTAAATATGAATAATGCCGTTGCTAACAATATAAACGAGAAAAATGTGTCTGCAATAATTGTTGCTGCAGGTACGTCTTCTCGTATGCAAGGTATTGACAAACAGCTTTTGGATATAGGCGGAATGCCGGTTATCGCAAGGGCTGTTTTTGCTTTTCAAAAATCTGATGTAATAAAAGAAATAATTATTGTTACACGTGAAGAAGTTATTGACGATTATAAGATAATTGCAGAAAGATTTGAATTTTCAAAAGTTAAAGCTGTAGTAAAGGGAGGCAACACCCGCCAGGAAAGTGTTTTTAACGGAATTTCTGCTTGTAGTGAAAATGCAGAATATATTGCAATTCATGACGGCGCAAGACCTTTTGTGTCGCAAGAGGTAATAAAAGAAACAGTTGAAAAAGCAATTTGCTTTGGTGCCGCTGCTGCAGCAATTACTGCGAAAGATACCATAAAAATTGTAAATGATAAGAATTTTATTGCTGAAACAGTTGACAGAAACACTGTTCGTCAAATGCAAACACCTCAGGTTTTTGAGAAAAACGCTTATTTGAATGCTATGAAAACTGTTTCGAACAGCAAAAACTTCACTGATGACTGTATGCTTATGGAGGCTGCAGGCGTGCCTGTATTTACAGTTGAATCCTCTCCGTTTAATATTAAAATTACTACACCGGAGGATATTGTTTTTGCCGAGGCAATTATTAGGAGAGAAAAAATGATTAGAATAGGTCACGGATATGATGTGCATAAATTAGTTGAAAACAGAAAACTTATTCTCGGTGGTGTCGAAATTGAGAATAACGGAATGGGGCTTTTGGGCCACTCGGATGCCGATGTTTTGCTTCACGCAATTTCTGACAGTCTGCTCGGTGCAGCAGCACTCGGTGATATAGGCAAGCATTTTCCCGATACTGATGAAAAATATAAAAATGCAAATAGCTTAGATTTACTGAAAAAAGTAAATCAGTTCATAAATGATAGCGGTTATTCGGTTGTAAACATTGATGCAACTGTTTTGGCACAATCACCGAAGCTTGCTCCTCATATACTAAAAATGCGTGAGAATATTGCAAACGCACTTTCTGTTCATCTTGATGCAGTCAGTGTTAAGGCAACAACTGAAGAAGGACTTGGCTTTACAGGCAGTAGAGAGGGAATAGCTGCTCACGCAGTAGCACTGATTGAAAAATAATGGCAAATGCCACCCCGTAACATAAGATGTAACAGGGTGGTGTTTTTTTATGAGTAAAGCTACTTTTAAGTTTAGTTCAATAACTTATGCAATAAAAGCTAAAAACACGGCTGAACGTTTCGGGGCAAAAACAAAAATGCAGAAAAATCCTAATCCTAAGAAAGGTGAAGGCTGCGGTTACAGCCTTGTTGTTTTTGGCGATACCGATAAAATCAAAGAAAGCTTTGACAGCGGAAAAATTAAATATACGGGAATGGAAAGATAGTGATGATATATTTTGACAACGGAGCAACTTCATTCCCAAAACCATATACCGTTGTAAATGCGGTTGAAAAATCATTTAGCGCTTTTTGCGCAAACCCCGGCAGAGGCGGTTATGCTTCTGCGATGAAAGCGTCTGAAATAATATATAATGCAAGAAATACCGTCGCTAAATTCTTTAACACTGAAACAGAAAATGTTGTTTTTACCCCCGGGTGCACATTTTCTTTGAATTCTGCAATAAAAGGGGTTGCAAAGCCGAATTCCCATTTCGTGATTTCAGATTTGGAGCATAATTCAGTTGTAAGACCTCTTGAAAAAATGAAAAATAGCGGTGTTTGTGATTATTCTGTAGCTGAAGTAAGTTATAATGAAACTGAAACTGTGAATAATTTTGTTAATAAATTTAGAGATAATACAATTGCGGTGGTTTGTACGCTTTCATCAAATGTATTTGGAATAATGCCGCCCATCGAAAAAATTGCAAATGAAGCGCATAAACACGGCATAATTTTTATTCTTGATGCTGCGCAAGGCGCAGGGTATTTACCTGTTGATGTAGAAAAACAGCATATTGATATTCTTTGCTGTGCAGGGCATAAAGGACTTTTAGGTCCAATGGGTACGGGCATTTTAATTTGTTCACCGGATATAAATTTAGATTCATTAACTGAAGGTGGAACGGGCAGTAATTCGGAAAATCTAAATCAGCCTGTATATCTTCCCGATAAGTTAGAAAGCGGAACACCGAATGTTCACGGAATTGCAGGTCTTTCAGCGGGAATTAAATTTATTGAAAAAACGAGATCTGAGAATATTTTGAATCACGAAAATAAAATAATAAAATTTATATTTGATGAATTCAAATATGATAAAAATATTACTCTTTATACCAATATTTACGGCAGTGTTCCCTTGGCACCCGTGTTATCGTTCAATGTGAAAAAAAAGCATAGTGAAGAAGTTGCGACGCTTTTAGCGGAAAAAGGTATATGTGTCCGTGGGGGGCTTCACTGTGCGCCGCTTGCACACAAAAAAATGGGAACTTTACGTTCCGGAACAGTAAGAATAACTCCATCGTGGTTTGTTGGAGAAAAAGAAACGGATTTTTTAGTAAATTGCGTTAAAAAAATTGCAAAATGAATAAAGATATGATACAATATATCGTGATTATATGTGCCAAAATGCACTTTTGCAGAAAAGCACTTGCGATATATTGTATTTTTTTTAGAAAAGAGAGTTGATTTTATGTACTTGCTTTCAATTTTCACAGATTACTTTCAAGAATTTAAGCAGGCAATTCTTTCATTTGACCGAATTTCCGACGTGCTTGACGTTTTGCTTGTTGCTTTCGTTATTTACAGTACAATTAAACTGATTCGCGAAACAAGAGCAATGCAGCTTGTTAAAGGAGCTATTTTACTTGTAGTTCTTTTCGTGCTTGTTTCTGTGCTTGATATGCAAGTCAGTAAATATCTTTTGAACTTTGTTTTCAGCGATTTACTTGTAATTCTTGTAATTATTTTCAGCCCTGAAATTCGCCATGCTCTTGAAAGTGTGGGCAGAAGTTCTGTTTCAAAATTGAATATTTTTAACTTTGCAAACAAAGATGACCTTTTCCAAAAAGAAAAAATTGAAAAATCAATTAACGCTGTATGTAAGGCTTGCTCGGATATGAGCGACAAAAAAATCGGAGCTCTTATTGTTTTCAAAAGAAATACAATTCTCGGAGACATTATAAAAACCGGCACGGTTGTAAATGCTGATATTTCACCTGAACTTATCGGTAATATTTTCTTTCCGAAAGCACCTATGCACGACGGTGCGGCTGTAATTGAGGACGCAAAGGTTGTTGCAGCCGGATGTATTTTACCGTTAACAAGCAACAATAATATTTCCAGTGAACTTGGAACACGCCACAGAGCTGCCATTGGAATGAGTGAAATGAGTGATGCATTGGTACTTGTTGTCTCTGAAGAAACGGGTCATATTTCAATTGCGGAAAAAGGCGTTCTTCGCAGGAATATTTCTGACGGAGACCTTCGTGAAATTCTTATGAAAAACTTTATTAAATCAGATAATGATAATAACAGCAAGCTTAAAAAGATTTTTAGAGGTAACAAAAATGAGCAATAATGTAAATAAAAAGTATATATCGAAATTTTCGTTTTCAAGAATAATTCGTAATAACCGTGCTCTTATGTTGTTTTCTTTAATCGTTTCATTTGCACTTTGGATTTGGGTTGCAGTAGAAAAAAGTCCGATTACCCAAAAGGTTATTACTGACGTTCCTGTTTCCATTGACCTTCAAAACAGTGTTCCGGAACAGCTTAATCTTCAAATATTCGGCGATAAAGAATTTAAGGTTGACGTTACCGTAACAGGAAAAAAATATATTTTAGCCAGTCTTGATGAGGATGATATTTCCGTAACGGCAAACACAAATTATGTTGACAGCGCAGGAAACAAAACTCTTCAGCTCAAATATTCGGTAGCGGACGGCGCCGATGACTTCGAAATTATAGGTCTTTCTTCAAACTACATTCAAGTTTACTTTGATATATACAAACAGGTCGAACTTCCTTTAGAAACTAACTTTGTTAATGACGTAGAATCTCTTCTTTCAGAAGATTGTATTTTGGGTGATATTGTTTTTTCTAAACAAACTGTCAGTGTTAGCGGACCTGCATCGGAGATTAACAGAATAAGCAAAGCATTGGCAACTGTTAGCCTTACTGAAAAACTTGAAAAGAACAAAACCGTAGTACCTCAAATTGAACTTATTACCGAAGATGGTTCAAGCCTTAAATATTCACAAATTGAAACAGACGGGGTTGAAATAACAATGTTAATTCCTGTTCTTAAGATTGTTACGCTCCCCACATCGGTAGAATACAAAAACGTACCTGAATATTATGTTTCAAACCCGCTTAAGTACTCGGTTTATCCTGCGAAAATCACTGCAGCCATTCCGATTGACTCAGTTTCAACAACTAAGTCGTTATCTGTGGGAACGATTGATTTTGCTGATATTGCGAGAGGAATAAATACTTTTAATATTCCTGTTTCGGATATTGAAAGTTATAAAATTCAATCATCAAATATATCAACCTTCAGAGTAACAGTTGATGCTTCCGACTTTGCGTCGACAACTATTTCAGTCCCTGCATCAAAGCTTCAGTTTACTAATGTTAATCCCTCATTTGATATTAAAAATGTTCAGCAGGGAAATGTAAATCTTACGGTAATCGGTGACCCTGAAAGCATCAGTGATATCACGCCTAATGATGTTGTTCTTATTGCTGATTTGCAATCTGTGATTTTGAGCGAAAATGTTGAATCGGTAGTTGCAACCGCAACAATTTCAAACGGAAAATGCTGGATACAAGGCAAACCGGAGATAAAAGTATCGGTGAAGCAAAAATAATTAAACTAATTTATTTCGGAGGTGACGGGTTATGTCAAAAAGAGGCTTTGCCTTTTTTGCAATGATAATTGCAGTATGCATTTTGCTCTCGGGTTGTAATATGACACTTCTTTCAACGGAAGAACTTATCCGTCCGCCGAAACTTAGCGGTGAAAACAGTTTTTTGCAGGAAGCTTTTGAACGCACGGTTAAAAGCGACACTGTTCAAATGAAATCACCGATTAAAGGTGATAACCGCTCGTCTTACGTCATTACTGATATTGATTATGACGGTAACGACGAAGCATTGGTATTTTATTCTGACTATTCTGTTGATGAATTTGCACATGTAGCCGTATTCAAAAACGATGGCAAATTGTGGAAAAATGTTTCTATTCTTACAGGTGCCGCAGAAGAAATTTACAGCGTAAGTTTTAATGATGTTAACGGCGACGGGAAAAAAGAGATTTTGATTTCCTGGACCTCCCTTAATCCCGAATCTGCCTCGAATGAAACTCTTACTTTAGTCGGCAACAGAATTTTAACACTTTACACATTTAACGGGGCAGGAATGACTCTTCAAAAAACGGAACATTTTACTGAAATGTATGTTTCAGACTTTAATGGTGACGGTTCTGAAGATATTTTTCTTTCAACGGTAAATATTTCTTATGATTCTAACAGAACAATAGGTCGAATTATTCAATTTGATGAAAACTCATTTGTTAAATATGATGAAAGTTTTTCTCTTATTGGTATGCTTGATGTTCTTTCAATTGTGTCTGATTCAGTTGTTAAAGAAGGAAAGAAATATACAAGAATTTATGTTGACGGAATATTGAGTGACGCGGCTTTTGTTACCGATGTTGTTGAATTTGACTGCAAGGACGAAACTGTTAATTTGCCTATTCACATAAATAATTCCGAAACGCCACCAACGGCGAGAACAAACAAAATTTATTCCTGTGATATTAACTCGGACGGAATAATTGAAATTCCTACTCTTCAGGAATTGCCTTACGGCCGCAGAATCAATCCTGATGCCGAAGAACCTACTCAGATATATCTGGTGGTATGGTCAAATATTTCCGACGACGATTTAGAATTTGTTTTTAAGTGTATATATAATAAAGCACAAAACTATTATTTTATTTTTGATGAAGAATGGATTGGACAAATAACTGTTGTTTACAATTCTAACAATGATTTACTTGCTTTCTATGAGGTCGATGAAGACGGTGAACTTGGTGATAAGCTTTTTTCAATTAAAACATTTTCTTCTGCTGCATGGAACGAAAACAGTTATGGTTTTGAACGCTTGCTTGCAACGGACGCTTACATCTACGGATACACTTTGGACAATTCCGACCGAATAAGTAAACAGGATATTCAAAACTCTTTTGTGGTAATGAGTTAGGAGGTCGAAATGAAAAAGGTACTTATTGCTGAAGACGAAGCCTCAATCAGAGATTTTGTTGTAATAAATCTTCGTAGAAACGGCTATGAAGTTATTGAGGCATCAAACGGAGAGGAGGCAATGAGAGCATTTGACGAAAATGCAAGTGATATTGACGTTGCCATTCTTGACATAATGATGCCGATTGCAGACGGCCTTGAGGTTTGCAAATATATCAGAAGTAAAAGCAAGAGAATAGGTATTGTTATGCTTACTGCTCGAACACAGGAAATGGATAAGGTAACAGGACTTTTAGTCGGCGCAGACGACTATGTTACAAAACCCTTTTCTCCCTCTGAACTTATGGCAAGAATTGATGCGATTTACCGCAGAGTGTCTTTAACAAATGAAGTGATAGAAAACAATGAAGAAGCAGTCAATAGTTCAGTTACTCTTAATGAGTTTACACTTGATTTAAGAAGCCACTCATTAATGAGAAACGGTGAGTACATTGATTTAACCCAGGTTGAGTTTCAACTTATGGAATATTTTTTCTCAAACCCCAACTGTGCGCTCAGCAGAAACGATATACTGAAATTTGTTTGGGGTGAGTCCTATTTCGGTGATGAAAAGATTGTTGATGTAAATATTCACAGACTGAGAAACAAAGTTGAGGAAGATTCATCAAATCCCGTTCATTTAATTACGGTTTGGGGAATGGGATATAAATGGATGGTTTAATGTAAAAAATGTAAAGGCGGTGAGCAAATGATTAAAAACAGCATTGTTAAACGCTGGGTATTCAGTGTTCTTTTAAGCATTATTGTCTTAATTGTTTTGCTCGCATTTTTTCTTTGCTATATGTTTCATTCACACTACTATAACGCAGCCAGATTAACGCTTGAATCGCGTTCATCTAATATGGTTTTGTCTTATTTTAATTCAACAACTGCCTCCAATAAACAGTTTATTAAGACTGCAAGAAGCTTTGTTGAGAATTTTACAGACAATAATGTAATGGAGGTTTGGGTTATTGACTCAAACGGAGAGGTTGTTGTTTCTTCAACAGGCTTTTCCGTAAAAGATGAGCAATACCCCGACTATGATTACGCAAAGGCAGACGGTAAAGTAGGTGAATGGATTGGTAATATGTCAAGCGGCGAAAAAGTTATGGCACAAACGCATATGCTGCCGTCTTTTGACGGAAATAATACAGGTGCCGTTAGATATATAGTATCTTTGGAGGATATAGACCGACAGTTAATTTACATTTATGTTGTAATTGCATTATTATCAACCTTTTTTATTTTGTTAGTAATTACTTCAGGTGCTTATTTTATACGTTCAATTATTAATCCTGTTAAAAAGATTAACGAAACCGCAAACAGAATTGCAAACGGCGATTTTGATGTTTCAATCGAAAAATATAAGTATAATGACGAAATCGGTCAGTTGTGTGATACTGTAAATCATATGGCTCACGAAATCAATAAATCCGAACAACTGAAAAATGAGTTTATTTCTACTGTATCTCACGAACTGAGAACACCTCTTACCGCAATTAAGGGCTGGGGTGAAACAATTCGTTCATCTGATTGCGACAGAGATATTATTGATAAGGGCATTAGCGTTATAGTTAATGAAAGTGAAAGGCTTACTGAACTTGTTGAAGAGCTTCTTGACTTTTCAAGAATGGAAAACGGTAAAATGACACTTAAAATCACTCGGATAGATATTTCTAAAGAGCTTTCGGATGTTCTTGAAGCTTTTCAGGAAAGGGCCGAAAGAGAAGGTGTTTTACTGTCTGCTGATATTTCCGCTTCGCACGTGTTTTTGAATGCTGACGGCAACAGGCTTAAACAGGTTTTTGTTAATATTATTGACAATGCAATAAAATACAATAAACAAGGCGGATATGTTAAAGTATCTCTTAAACGTATGAATAAGAGTGTTGTAATTGAGATTCGGGATAACGGTTGCGGAATTTCAAAGTACGATTTACCGAAAATCAAGCAAAAGTTCTTTAAGGCAAATAAAAGCGTACGAGGCAGCGGTATCGGACTTGCTGTTTCTGATGAAATTATCAATCTTCACGGCGGCGAAATGATTTTTGACAGTAATCTCGGTGAAGGAACAAAGGTTACGCTAACTTTACCGATTAACAATTAGAAAGGATATAACTATGGGCGAAAACATTAAGCATAAAACTTCTGTCGGAGGACAGGCACTTATTGAGGGTATTGTGATGCGCGGTCCCGCAGGAAATGCAATGGCGGTCAGAATGCCTGACGGCTCCATTGATGTTGAGGTTGACCACAACATTCCGATTACTAAAAAGTATAAAATTTTAGGTGTTCCGCTTATTCGCGGTATTGCGGCATATATTGATTCAATGGTCAGCGGTTATAAATATCTTATGAAATCTGCCGATAAATCAATGACAGAGGAAGAAAAAGAAGAAGATTTGTCAAAACTTGACCGGTGGCTTACTGACCACATGGGCCCCGCTATGATGGCTGTAATCGGCGCGATTTCAACTGTTTTGGGTGTTGCGATTGCGTTCGGAATATTTATGTATCTGCCGACACTTCTTGTTGACAAGTTTGACGAATTTGTTGTCAGAAATTCTGACCTTTCCAAAATGCATCCTCTTTTTGAAGGTATAATGCGAATTATTATTTTTGTGATTTATATGTTCCTTGTTTCGAGAACTAAGTCTATTAAACGTGTTTTTATGTATCATGGTGCAGAGCATAAATCAATTTTTTGTTATGAAAACGGGCTCCCGCTTACAGTTGAAAATGTAAGAAAAATGAAACGTTTTCATCCAAGATGCGGCACAAGTTTTATTTTTGTAATTCTTATAATCAGTATTTTAATAACGTCGGCACTTGTTCTTATTTTTCCGCATTTGAGTGAAATTAGCAGACCATTGTGGGTGCTTATGAAGCTTGCAATTCTTCCGCTTGTTACGGGAATTGGCTATGAATTCATTAAATATGCAGGTAAGCACGATAATATCATAGTAAGATTTCTGTCAGCTCCCGGACTCTTTATGCAGAGAATAACAACAGTTGAACCTACTGATGACATTATTGAGGTTGGCATTGAGGCTTTGAAGGCCGCAATTACCGATAACCCGAAGGACGACGAAATTAAATGACACTTTTAGAAGTTTACAGAAAATCTGCAGAAGCTCTCTCATTTGGCGGAGCAGGTGAATTTGAAACAAAAGTTTTGTTTGAAGATGTTTTGAAAGTTCAAACGCCTGTTTATGATTATTCAACGGTAAACGCCACCGACGAGCAAATTGCTTTGATGGATAAACTTATTGAAAGACGTAAAAAGGGTGAACCTCTTCAGTATATTGTGGGTAGCTGGAGTTTTTACGGATTGGAGTTTGCTGTAGGGGAAGGTGTGCTGATTCCACGCCCCGAAACAGAGCTTCTCGTTGAGTATGTTTTGAAAGAACTTAAAAATATCAATAATATTGTTGTATATGATTTGTGTTCAGGCAGTGGTTGCATTGGCTTAACAGTTGCTAAAATTAGACCTGATGCTGATGTCTATCTTTTTGAAAAAGAAGACAAAGCATTTGAATATACAAAGAAAAATGCTGAAAAATTCAATCTGAAAAACGTAAATCTGGTTAAGTGTGATATTTTTGATTTTGATTTTTCTTTGTTACCTTTGGCAGATGCAATAATTTCCAACCCCCCGTACATTAAAACCGATGAAATTCCTTTGCTTCAAACAGAAGTTAGGCATGAGCCTGTTTCATCATTAGACGGCGGAATAGACGGATTAGACTTTTATAGATGTATTGCATCAAAATGGTCTAAAAAGCTCAAAAAAGGCGGCTTAATTGCAATGGAGTGCGGTGACGGGCAGTCAAGCGATATTATTTCTGTTTTTGACAGCATTAAATCAGAAAAAAATGTTGTTTTTGATTTTAATGATATTGACAGAATTGTGACTTTTAGAATATAATATTCATTTAAGAAAGGAGCGCTTATGCTTTTTAGTTTACTTAACAGTGAATTCGATTTTGCAGAGTTTTTAATATCTATGTTCTCGATTGCGTTTGTTGTTTTTTGCACGATGCCGGTGCACGAGTTTTCACATGCATTTGTTGCAACAAAACTCGGTGACCAAACCCCGAGACTTCAAGGCAGACTTACTCTCAACCCTATGGCTCATATTTCACCTATCGGTGCGCTTATGATTTTGCTTGTGGGATTCGGCTACGCAAAGCCGGTTTCTGTTAACCCGAGAAATTTTAAGGACCCGAAAAAAGGTATGGCATTAGTCGCAGTTGCAGGCCCTGTCTCAAATCTTGTTATGGGCTTTATTGCAGAATTTTTTGCTGTTATTTGTGTTGCTGTTTCTAAGAATATTAGCGTAAACCAGCAGAATATTATGCTGTTATCGGCTATTTATATTTTCTTTAATTTTGCTGCGATCATAAATGTAAATTTGGCAGTATTTAATCTTTTGCCGATTCCTCCGTTGGACGGTTCAAGAATTTTACAGCTTTTAATACCGTCAAAGCATTATTTCAAAATAATGCAGTATGAAAGATATATCGTTATTGTTGTATTTATTTTGATTGTCACAGGCGTTCTTACGGCACCTCTTTCGTTGCTTTCAAATGTAATTATGAGTTTGTATGAAAGACTTTTTGAACTAATTTTATTATAATTTTTGAATGGTGTTACATGGAAAAAATATCGTATAAATTAGATACTTTTGAAGGCCCGCTTGACCTTCTTTTGCATCTTATTTCAAAACACAAATTGAATATTTACGATATTCCTATCGTAACACTTGTTGAACAGTACGTTGACTATGTCCGCCAAATGCAGAAAAGTGATATGTACGTAGCATCCGATTTTCTTGAAATGGCGGCAAGACTTGTTTACATTAAGTCTGTTTCTCTTCTTCCTGTTTACACAGAGGCTGAGGAACTAAAAAAAGAACTTCAGGGTGAGCTTATTGAGTATAGAGATATGAAGCTTATGGCTCAAAAACTTGCCGAAACCAACACACCGGGGTTTGATTTTTTTGTCCGTCAACCAATCAAAATGGAGATTGACCAGACATACAAGCGAATTCACGAACCCGAGGAACTTATCAGTGCATATATTGCCGCAGCAGGTAAAAAGATTAACATTTTACCTCCGCCCATTGAAGCATTTCGTGAAATTGTTGTTAAAAAGGTTGTTTCGGTCAGTTCAAAAATTTCAAATATATTTTCAAGACTTAAAAAGAAAGGTCAGAAAACAGGATTTAAGTCACTTTTTACAGACGCAGAGTCCCGTTCTGACATTGTAGCTACGTTTTTAGCTCTTCTCGAACTTACAAAATCAAAGAAAATTTTGGTTTCAGGTGAGGGAGAAGATGCTGAAATTGAGTTGTTAGACAGTAATTTCACCGAGGTTAGTGAGGAATGGAACGAATGATAGCAAGCAAACTTCAAAGTGCGGTAGAGGCAATACTTTTTGCCGCAGGTGAGCCTATTGAACTTGACAGAATTGCAACGGTTCTTGAAATTGAACCTGAGCTTGCAGACCAAATTTTATATAACCTTGCGGCGGACCTTGATGAACGTAACAGCGGTATTTGCCTTTTGAAACTTGGTGATAAATATCAGCTTTCAAGCAGAATGGAATACGCTGAAATAATCAGAGATTTTCTCGAGCTTCGTAAAAACACGCCGCTTTCGCAAGCTGCTTTTGAGGTTTTAGCGGTTATTGCTTATAATCAGCCTGTTACAAAGTCTTTTGTTGAACAAGTCAGAGGCGTTGACTGTTCAGGAGTTATTACAACTCTTTGCCAAAAGAAGCTTATTGAGGAAAAAGGCAGGCTTGATTTACCGGGCAGACCTTTGATTTACGGTACAACCCCTGAATTTTTAAGAGCCTTTTGTATTTCTTCGCTTGATGAGCTTCCTCCACTTCCCGTTAATGAAACAGAAACGGATAAAGATGAAAAGACAGAGGATATTTCTGATCAAACAGTAATTACAGAAGAATAATTTTTACTAAGATACTTAGTTAGGAGGTGAGCAAATGACTGCGCTATACATAATTTTAGGAATAATTGCATTTTTTGTGATCGTTTTTAGCATACGAATTACACTTTCGGGTGATTATTCAGAAGATTTTCACTTAACAGTCTCTTGGCTTTTCTTAAAGTTTACTGTTTTTCCCCGGAAAAATAGCGATAAACCAAAGAAAGAAAAGAAACCTAAAAAAGAGAAAAAATCTCCTGAAGATGCTCCTGAAAACAAAACTGAAGAAAAAGAGAAAAAAGAGAATATTTTCTTGACATTTTATAAGAATAAAGGCTTTGAGGGCGTAATTGACCTAATCAATAATGCTGCTTACTCTCTCGGAAGAATGTTAAATTCATTTAGAAAGCACATTGTACTAAGAGAATTATTCCTTAATATGACTGTTTCTAAAAACTGTGATGCGGCTGAAACAGCAATTGAATACGGCAGAGTTTGCCAAAAGGTTTTTCCTGCGCTTTCATTTATTTGCTCAACTCTTCCCGTAAAAAAATATAATGCGGTAGTTGAGCCTGATTTTCTCGGTACAAAAAATACTGCCGAGTTTTCATTCAAAGTCAGCGTAAGACCTATTTTCTTTACAAATGCAATAGTTGTTTTAGCGTTTAGACTTTTATTTAGGGTTGTAATTAAATTC
>CAMFPJ010000016.1 GCA_945971755.1 uncultured Clostridia bacterium | reverse complement strand
GCAAATGCAGGGCAGAAGCTCTCACCGCGGGAACGCGATTTTGAGCGTGCAAAGGCTGTTCGTGAAAAACTGACGTAATTTTTAAGGGGGTGAATTTCATCCCCTTATTCTTTGAAAGGAGAAATATATATGTATAGCTTTACAGGATTTACGGAAAAAGCAAATAATGCACTTAATGCGGCAATGGAGTCCGCAGAAGATTTAGGCCACACTTACATTGGCAGTGAGCATATACTTTTGGGACTTTTGCTCGACACAACCTCTGAAGCAGGAAAAATTTTATCCTCCGAAAAAATCACTTATGAAAATGTATATAAAATGATAAGAGAAAATGTGGGCGCAGGAATTCCCACAGAACTGGAACCACAGGACTTTACCCCGAGAGCCAAGCACATTGTTGAAAGCGCTTTGATGCTTTCTTCATCAATGGGTAAATCACTTGCGGGAACGGAGCATATTCTCATAAGTGTTTGCAGAGAGGGAACAGGCTTTGCCTGCGAAATTCTTAACAGACTCGGTACGCCCGTTCAAAATATAATTAAAAACGTGGCAAAGGAACAGGGCACAAAGGGTAAAAGCAATCAGAAATCTGAGAATGAAAGCAATCTTCAAAAATACTCAAGAGATTTAACTGCTCTTGCAAGAGAGAATAAAATCGACCCTGTAATCGGCAGGGAAGAGGAAATTCGCCGAGTTATTCAAATTCTTACCCGAAGAACAAAAAACAATCCGTGCCTTATCGGTGAACCGGGTGTCGGTAAAACCGCTATTGCAGAGGGATTGGCACTGAGAATTGCAAACGGCGACGTTCCCGAGCTTCTTGCCAATAAGCGAATACTCTCGTTAGACCTGACGGGAATGGTGGCAGGAACGAAGTATCGAGGCGATTTTGAAGAACGTATTAAAAATATAATAGAAGAGGCAAAAAATTCGGAAGATACCGTCCTTTTCATTGATGAGGTGCACACTTTAGTGGGTGCGGGCAGTGCAGAGGGCGCAGTTGACGCTGCAAACATTCTTAAACCCTCACTGGCACGCGGTGAACTTCAGGTAATCGGAGCAACAACAATTGATGAATACCGTAAGAATATTGAAAAGGATCCTGCCCTTGAACGCCGTTTCCAGCCGGTAACGGTGGGTGAGCCAAGCCCTGAAGATGCCGTTGAAATCTTAAAGGGTATCAGAGATAAGTACGAGGCACACCACAAGGTAAAAATTACCGACGAGGCAATCGCTGCCGCCGTTTCCCTTTCGTCAAGATATATCGGCGACAGATTTTTGCCCGATAAAGCAATCGACCTTATTGACGAGGCGGCGTCAAAGGTAAGGCTTCAGCAGTTTACCGCACCGCCCGAAATCAAAGAAACCGAAAGACAGCTTGCTAAAACCTCGGCAGAGAAGCAAAGTGCCGTTGAACGCCAAGATTTTGAAGAGGCGGCAAGACTTCGTGATGAGGAAAAAGAACTTAAAAGAAAATATGACGAAGAAAAAGCACATTGGAAGAGCGCCGAGGCAGGCAAAAACTTAGCGGTAACCGAAAAAGAAATTGCAGAAATTGTTTCAGGCTGGACGGGTATTCCCGTAACGCAAATGACCGAGAAAGAGAGCGAGAGACTTCTTAAAATGGAGGATGAACTTCACAAACGAATTATCGGTCAGGAAAAGGCAGTTTCAGCCGTCGCAAAAGCGATAAGGCGCGGCAGAGCAGGACTTAAAGACCCGAAAAGACCAATTGGCTCGTTCCTTTTCTGCGGACCCACGGGTGTTGGTAAAACTGAGCTTTCAAAGGCGCTCGCAACAGCACTTTTCGGTGATGAAAATGCCATGATCAGACTTGATATGTCCGAGTTTATGGAAAAGCATACCGTGTCAAAGCTTATCGGCTCGCCGCCCGGTTATGTTGGCTTTGACGAGGGCGGTCAGCTTACAGAGAAAATTCGCAGAAAGCCTTATTCTGTAGTTTTGTTTGATGAAATTGAAAAAGCACATCCCGATGTTTTCAATATGCTTTTGCAAATTCTTGATGACGGTGTGCTAACCGACTCAAAGGGAAGAAAAGTTGATTTTAAGAACTGCGTAATCATTATGACTTCAAATGTGGGCGCAAGGCTTATAAATGAAGAAAGACATTCATTCGGTTTTGCAGACGGCGACACGGAAGGCAATACGGACGAAAAAATTCGTGAAGCGGTTAACGGCGAACTTAAAAACACTTTCCGCCCAGAATTCCTTAACAGAATTGATGATATTATAATCTTTAATAGACTTACAAAAGAGCAGATTGAACAAATTGCCAAAAACTTACTTGAAGGATTAAAAAACAGATTAAATAATATTGAATATCAAGTTGAATTTGACAGTTCTGTAATTGACTTTGTTACTAAAGAGGGCTTTGACAAAGTCTATGGTGCAAGACCGCTTAAAAGAGCAGTGAGGTCAAATATTGAAGATGTTTTGTCGGAAAAAATTCTTGACGGAACGCTCAAAAAAGATAAACCGTATGTTTGTAAGGTAAATGAAGAGGGCAAACTCTCTCTTGAATAAAATACGTATGGCGGGGGCTTGCTCCCGCCGTTTTATTTTTTTGAAAAATTTTCTATTTACCCCTTGACAAGGTAGGTAAATAGTGGTATTCTTTAGTCACCCACTAAATTGGTAGGTAAAAGGTGATGAAAATGCGGAATAAATTTGAAAAGCTGTTAAGGCAAAACTTTCGTTTCGGACGAATGTGTAAATAATATATTTTACTTTTAGTTCATATATTATTACGCATACCGAAAGGAAGAAAAATTATGTCAAATTATAAATTCGAAACATTACAGTTACACGTGGGTCAGGAACATCCTGATAGCGCAACAGACGCTCGTGCTGTTCCGATTTACGCTACAACATCTTATGTTTTCAAGGACTCCGCTCAGGCGGCAGGCAGATTCGGTCTAACAGAGGGCGGTAACATTTACACAAGACTTATGAACCCAACCTCTGACGTGTTTGAACAGAGAATTGCAGCCCTTGAGGGCGGTGTTGCAGCACTTGCAACTGCTTCGGGCTCAGCGGCAATTACTTATGCAATTCAAAACATTGCCGTTGCAGGTGACCACATTGTTTCATCTGCAAACCTTTACGGAGGTACCTACAACCTTTTTGCAAACACTTTGAAAGAACAGGGACTTGACACAACCTTTGTTGACCCTCAAGACCCGGAAAATTTTGAAAAGGCGATTAAAGACAATACAAAGCTTATATATGCCGAAACACTGGGCAATCCCAATTCCGATATTATTGATATTGAAGCAATCGCCGCAGTTGCTCACAAGCACGGTATTCCGCTCATTGTTGACAACACATTTGCCACACCGTTTTTGCTCCGCCCCATAGAGCACGGCGCAGACGTTGTTGTTCATTCGGCTACAAAATTCATTGGCGGTCACGGAACGGTAATGGGCGGTGTTATTGTTGACGGCGGTAATTTTGACTGGACTCAAAATGACAAATTTCCGGGCATTTCAAAGCCCAACCCCTCATACCGCGGAGTAGTTTTTGCAGACGCTTGCGGAAATGCGGCTTATGTTACAAAAATTCGTACAACACTCATGAGAGACCAGGGCGCAACAATTTCGCCGTTTAACTCATTCCTTCTTTTGCAAGGACTTGAAACACTCTCACTGCGTGTTGAACGCCATGTTGAAAATGCTCTCAAGGTAGTTGAATTTCTTAAAAATCACCCTGATGTTGAAAAGGTAAATCATCCATCATTAGGGGACGCAAAGCAAAAGGAACTTTACGCACGTTATTTCCCGAACGGTGCAGGTTCGATTTTTACATTTGAAATTCGCGGAGACAGCGAAAAAGCAAAGAAATTTACAGAATCTCTTGAACTTTTCTCACTCCTTGCCAACGTTGCAGATGTTAAGTCACTTGTCATTCACCCGGCATCGACAACACATTCACAACTTTCAGATGAAGAATTGCTTTCCATAGGTATTAAACCTAACACTGTAAGACTTTCCATAGGCACAGAGCATATTGACGATATTATCGCAGATTTAGAGCACGGATTTGAGACTGTAAGATAAGGAGAACAGATATGGCAAAAATTTATAAATCTGCCGATGAACTCATAGGCAGAACACCGATTTTGGAACTCTCGCATATTGAAAAAGAAGAAAATTTAGAAGCAACCTTACTTGCAAAGCTTGAGTATTTTAACCCCGCAGGTTCTGTTAAAGACAGAGTTGCAAAGGCAATGATTGATGATGCCGAAAAGAGCGGAAAGCTTAAGCCTGACAGCGTAATTATTGAACCAACATCGGGCAATACGGGCATAGGTCTTGCGTCAGTTGCGGCTGCAAGGGGTTACAGAATTATTATTGTAATGCCCGAAACAATGTCGATTGAAAGAAGAAAGATAATTGCCGCTTACGGTGCAGAGCTTGTGCTTACCGAGGGTGCAAAGGGTATGAAAGGCGCAATAGCTAAGGCAGAGGAACTTGCAAAGGAAATTCCGGACAGTTTTATTCCCGGTCAGTTTGTTAACCCTGCAAATCCAAAAGCACATTTAGAGTCCACAGGCCCTGAAATTTGGGATGACACAGACGGTGAGGTTGATATTTTCGTTGCAGGCGTCGGCACAGGCGGCACTGTTACAGGTGTGGGTCAGTATTTGAAATCAAAGAACCCGAATATAAAAATCGTTGCAGTTGAACCGGAAACCTCCGCAGTTCTTTCAACAGGTGTTGCCGGTGCCCACAAAATTCAAGGAATCGGTGCAGGTTTTGTACCTAAAGTTCTTGACACAAGCATTTATGATGAGATTATTCCCGTTTCAAATGAGGACGCATTCGCTTTCGGTAAAAGAGTCGGAAGAAGCGAAGGTGTGCTTGTGGGAATTTCCTCAGGTGCGGCTGTTGCTGCGGCAGTTAATCTTGCAAGAAGACCTGAAAATAAAGGTAAGAAAATAGTTGCTCTTTTACCTGATACGGGTGACAGATATTTGTCAACTGCACTGTTTTCGGAATAATAAAATAAGGGTTTAAGAAAGAAAGTGAGCCAAATGATGGTTTCCACAAGAGGGCGTTATGCTCTTCGCGTTATGATTGACTTTGCAGAGCAGAGTGACGGACACTTAATAGCAATGAAAGAAGTTGCCGAAAGGCAGGGAATATCTCTTAAATATATCGAAAAAATAATGCCCATACTTGTGCGTGAAAAATTTCTTGAAGGCGTTCACGGAAAGGGTGGAGGCTATCGCTTAACACGTTCTCCCGAAGAATATTCCGTTGGCGAAATTCTTCGTGCCACGGAAGGTTCTTTAGCTCCCGTTGCCTGCCTTAGCTGTGATGCCCAAGTGTGTGACCGAAAAGACATTTGCAGGACGCTGCCCATGTGGAAAGAACTTGACTCACAAATTAACTCTTATCTTGACAGCGTTAAACTTTCAGATTTAATGAGATAATAAAAATACCCCATCTTAGCGATAGTTGCTCTAAGGTGGGGCTTTTTAATGATTATTGATATTCTCTGCCGTTAAGGTAGTACCAGGCGGCTACATATTTGTCCGAAGCTCTTGGAATTTGATTATCTAATAAATAGTAAGTGCTATTTTCATCAATTAAAACAAGGTTTTGCGGACCGGAGTTTTGAACTCGCTTCATTGTTTTAATGTTAAGTGAAACAGTTTCGTTATCCATTACTATTTCAAACTTGTCAGGGTAAATATTAAGTGTAGCGTCAGAGCAAAGCTCTGTTTTTTCTTTGCCTACAACTCTGTAAACTATTTGACCGCCTTCACTGTAAATAAGACCTTTGCCGGTTGTAAGGATTTCTTTCCATTTCTTTCTTTGCCATTTGTCCCAGTCAAGAACATTGTCAAACACAACGTCATCTCCGTGGAAGAAACAGTCTTCACCGTAAGTCACTTTGTAGCCGCATTCACAAGCGAATTCGTCATCATGTGAGTGAAGTGTGCTGACTCCGTTACATTTTGGGCAAACATAAATTGTTCTCTCGCAAAACTCTGCAAGTCTTTCGCCCTTGTAAACATGTGGGTGCATACGCTGTTGCTCAAATGCGTTTACATAAATATCTCTGCGAATAATCTCGTTTATCTCTTCAACTGAATAATTTTGCAATTCTTCAGGGCTGTATTCGTGAACAACCTTACCGAAAACATCGCCGGTACGCTTTGTTTCTGCCCAGCGTGGTTTTCTAAGGTAGCCGCCGGTAATTTTGTAAGTAATAAGCGCAACTCCGGAATCTTTAACAAGTTTACCTGTGTTAGGGGAGATAAATCCAGTTTCACCATTTGTAGTTACAAGACCCTCCGCCTGAAGACCGACCGGAATACCTGCTTTAAGATTTTCGAGAATTTCATCAGTTAAAACATGTGGCGGTAAATCGCGATGCTTTACAATTACCCCATACATTTTATCTAAAAGCAATTTATTGATGGCACTGTATGTTATAAGCCAGTCTGCCGCTACAAAACGAACATATCTGTTAAGTGAAATCATTTGGTAGCCCGGGTCTAAAATGTCCGAATGGTTTGCAATAATAATAAATGTTTTATTCTTTGGAGTGTAGTGTTCCACTTCGGCATAGTTTTTCTTCAAAAGACTTGGAGCAACAAAGCGAATTGCACACCAAATGAAAAACTTTGCAAACCGGTAGAACCTTCTTGGGTTTCTCTTTTTTTCTTTATTAGCCATTTTGTTCTGCTTCCTCTTCTAATGTATGGTATGCAACTTTACCGACAAGAGTTTTTGGAAGTTCGCTGCGGAATTCAATTTCTTTCGGCCATTCGTAACGGTCAAGATACGGTTTGCAGAAATCTTTAATTCTTTGCTTTTCTTCGTCAGTAGCCTCAACACCGCTGTTAAGTACAACATAAGCTCTGATTTTCTGCATCTTGTACGGGTCTTTAACACCGATTACACAGCAGTAGTTAACATCGGGGCATTTGTCGATAATATCTTCAATGCGAGAGGGATAAACATTGTAACCGCTTGTAACAATCATTCTTTTAATTCGTTGCTTAAAGTAAACAAAGCCCTCTTCGTCCATGTAGCCCATGTCGCCCGTAAAGAGCCATGTTGTGCCGTTTTCATCGGTACGAAGTGTCTGTGCGGTCTCCTCCTCGTTATCAAGGTAACGAAGCATAAGGGTAGGACCGGTTAAAATAATTTCGCCGTCTTCACCTATGTTTTTCTCGTTAAAACTGCCCGGCTCAACAATCTTATACTGCGTATCGCGAAGGGGAAGACCGATACTTCCCTCCTTTGCTCTGTCAAAAGGTGTAACACAGCTTGCGGTTACGCACTCTGTAAGTCCGTAGCCCTCACGAATCTGAATATCGGCGTTGTGGTCTTTAAGGAATTTGTCTGCTCTCTTTTTAAGCTCAGGGCTTAATGCGTCGCCGCCGCTGAACACACCGACAAGGAAAGAGAGGTCCTTGCCGTCAAATCTGTCGGTTTCAAAAAGTGCCTGATAAAGAGTCGGGACACCTGCAATGAAATTGGGCTTTTTCTTGATAACGGTTTTTGCATAAGAGTCAACAGTGAACTGGGGAACAAGTATGCATCTTGCACCGTTGATAAGAATTGTGTGAATACCGATACCCAGACCGAAACCGTGGAAAATGGGCATAACGGAAAGAAACTTGCATTTGTCGTTAAGGTTTACTCCGCAAATTTCGGAAATCTGCATACCGAGCGCATTAAAGCTTTTGTCTGAAAGGCAAATACCCTTTTGCTTGCCGCTTGTACCGCCGCTGTAAAGAATTACCGCTGTTTCATTTTCTTTGTATTCAACGGGAGAAAGCGTTTCGTTTGCACCTGATTTTAACATATCTGTCCAAAGAATGTCACCCTCACGATTAGGAAATTTCATATTCTTGCTATTTTTAGCAAATCTATAAATAATGTTAAGTGGAGTTGGAAGCTCATCTTGAATACGGGCAACAATAATTCTTGCCTTTGTTTCCGATTCGTCAACCGCTGACTTTACCTTTTCATAAAACATATCCATTGTGAGAATCATTTTGCTTTGAGAAAAGTCAAGATAAAACGTAATGTTCTTTTGTGCAGAAAGGGGGTGCACCATATTAGCAACGGCACCGATTCTGTTAAGAGCATAAAGGCAAATGACACCCTGCGGAGTGTTAGGCATACAAATTGTAACTCTGTCGCCTTTTTTGATGCCCTGTTTCATTAAACCTTTTGCCGCACTTTCAATTAAAGATACAAACTTTGTGTAAGTAGTAAGTTTTCCCTGAAAGTCGTAAGCAATAGCGTTCGGATATTTGTTTTTTGCCGCTTCTACCGCACCGAACATTGTAGTTTCGGGATACGGGTGAACCTGAGGTGTTCTGTCAAGTGTAATTTGTTTCATATCTTCTCTCCCGTGTAATCGCTGATAGATTTATTATGTGGATTTTCATACGAAAAATTATTTTCGCACACTTCCCACTTTTTAACATTTTATAAGAGAAATATAAACTGAAAATAAACAAAACCCCGTTGATTCGGGGCTTTTGTTTTTATATACCGATTGGCATTGAAATTTTGAATTCGGTTGTTCCGTTTTGGCTTTTCACAGCAATTTCACCGTTGTGCAGCGTTACAACGTGTTTTACTATTGCAAGTCCGATTCCGTTGCCCTCACTTGCGTGCGATTCGTCTCCCTGATAAAACTTATTAAATATCAGCGACAGCTTTTCTTCCGGAATGGTTTCACCTTTGTTGATAACCGAAACAGAAATAATCTGACCGCGTTTTTTAATGTCTATTTCTATTTTTTCGTTTTGCGGACTGAATTTTATTGCGTTGTCAATAAGGTTTATCCAAACCTGCTTGAGCATTTCCTCGTTGGCATTTACCGTGTATTCGTCAAAATCAATTATAAACTCAATATTTTTTTTCGACCACTTGTTTTCAAGTAATAACACGGAATGTCTGATTTGTTCTGAAAGGTTGTATTCGTCAATGTCACCCACCATAACCTGATTTTCGATTTTAGTAAGGTTTAAGACGTTTGTTGCCATATATGAAAGACGAAGTGACTCTTCTTCAATAATGTCAATGTATTCCTTTTGCTGCTCGGGTGTTAGGTCGCCGCGTTTTAAGAGCTTTGCAAAGCCCGCAATCGACACAATGGGTGTTTTGAACTCATGGGAAAAATTGTTTACAAAGTCCGAGCGGAGCATTTCTGTTTTTTGAAGTTCGGAAGCCATGGAGTTAAAACTGTTTTCAAAATTTTTGGCAATCTTTGTTTTTGAAAATAATGTGCCGAAGTTTATTCTTACCTTGTAATCACCTGATGCAAGCGAGTCCATTGCGTTGACAACCTTGTTAAAAGGGGAGGTTGAAAACGAGCCTGTTGAAAAAGACGTAATAAGTCCCAAAACAAGACTGATAACAGCCGCACTAATAACATTTTGCTTTATGCTTGGAAGATTATCACCCAATTCCAGCGCCCCTGCGTGAATAAGAATAGCAACAATGCCAAAAACAACGGCAAGCGAAATAATGATTATTGCAAAAACAATACCCGAAAAGAAAAGGGTAAGCTTTATTCTTGTAATTCGTTCTTTTCTTGTGCTTTTCATACTTTTTTCACTGCCTTATAGCCAAGTCCGCGGACTGACTGAATTTCAAATTCTTCCCAACCTTCAAAACGCTTTCGAAGTCTGCCTATGTGCACGGTAACTGTTTCCCAACCCGTTTCGCTCTCACTGCCCCAAATCTCGTCCATTAACTGAATACGTGTGAAAATTTTACCGGGGAAAGAAAGTAATTTGTAAAGAAGCATAAATTCTTTTTGCGGAAGTTCCTGTGTTTCTCCGTGCCTTGTAACCGTAAGTGAATCGTAGTCAATAACAATGTCGCCGATTTCAATTTTTCGGTCGCTTGCAATTTTTGCACGTCGTAAAAGCGCTTTTATGCGAAGAAGCATTTCTTCTTCGTCAATAGGCTTAGTCATGTAGTCGTCAGTACCCATTAAAAAGCCTTTTCGCTTGTCTTCGGGAAGATGCTTTGCCGACACCATTAAAATAGGCAAGTCGCTGTTTGCGTCTCGGACCGTCTGTGCAAATTCATATCCGTCCATATTCGGCATCATAACGTCAAGAACCGCCAAATCAATATGCTCAGTGTCAAGAATTTCAAGAGCCTCAAGTCCGTCATTTGCGGTGAAAACAGTGTATCCCTCTGATTTCAGCACGGCAGAAATAAGGCGTCTTGTGTTTTTGTCATCATCTGCAACAAGAATGTTAAACATAATAAACTCCTAATATTTGTTTAATATATATTGTACCATGAAATGTGAAAAATAAAAACCCCTGAAATTCAGGGGCATTATAAACAGTTTAGACAATCTTTTCAAGTCCGCTTGTTGAATATTCTTGGCCGTCTTTTTTCTTTTGAAGTCGGTCCTTAAGAAGCGTGAATTTTTCTCTTGTAATGGGGTACATAACCGCACCTACAACCGAAAGAGCAAGGAAAGCGGCAGGAATAAGGGTTACGTTGTTTTCAATGCCGTCAACGGTTTTAGCGCTTTGAACGGCAAGTTTACCGTTATAGCCCGTCAGCTCTAAAATGAGTGAAACGGTCCAAACACCTACTGCCGCACCGAATTTTTGGAAAAACTGAGGAAGAGCGGTAATAACGCTCTCACGCCTTGTGCCGTATGCAAACTCATCAACTTCAACAAGGTCGTAAGCCATTGAGTAAAACACTGTCCAGAAATTCGCCATACCCATAGCCATAAAGAATGTTACAGCCAAAACAGCGGGAATTGTTCTGACACCGATAATTCTGCAAACAATTAAACCTATGCACATAATGCTCATAAAGAGAATGCTTGAAAATCTTCGGTCTTTTGTTTCTGCAATTTTTGTAACAAGAGGGATAAACAGTGCCATAACAACAACCAGTTCAATAATTACAACTGTCATCCATGTTTCGGGGTCGGCGCCCACAAGGTATTTAATCATATATTCAAAGGATGACTGAATCATTGAAGATGCCATGAGAAAAAATACAATGAACATTGCAAACCATTTGAAAGGCTTGATTTTCAAAACCTCAAAGAATTCGCTGAAGATTTGTTTAATAGTTTTTTTCTCACCTGAAGTTTCTGCATCTGCTTTTTGCAACGAAAGACCTTTAAGTGATTTAACGGTAATGAGTGCAAATGCTATTGACATAACCGCCATTATAATAGCTGTCAAGGTCCAACCGAACGAATCACCCAATTTTCTGCCTGAAATAACCAAGCCTGCAAATATTGCCGGTAAAACTGCGGGGAGTGCGTTACCGAGAAATATTGCCGCCGTGTTAATAAGTGAGCTTGTGCTGCGAATTTCGGTTCGCTCGTCATAGTCCTGTGTAATCTCGGCAACAACTGCATAGTAAGGTATGGTATAAACCGTGTAAGCAAGCCAGTAAAGCATTGCAACCGCAGTATAATAAATAAACTGAATAATAGATGAATCAATACCGATATTAACAAATGCGGCAATAAACATAAAGCCCAGCGGGAAGGCGGCTTTTGCCATAAACTTTCTCTTGTCTGCACCGTTGCGGTCTGCAAAAGAGCCGATGATTGGGTCGGTTACCGCATCCCAGAAAATTGAAATAAAGCTGACAGTACCTGCCAAAACGGGCTTCATGTGAATAACGTCCGTTAAGAATACAAGGTAATATGTGTAAAACATATTATAAAGCAATGATTCCGTGACAATACCCGAACAATAGCCGAGTTTTTTGCGCTTTGTAAATGCACTTTGCATAAAAACGCCTCCTTTTCTGAAAAGTATATCACTCGCAAAAGCTTTAGTAAACAATTTATATTGAAATCAGTCAGAAATATCATATTGCACAAAATTTTTAAGTATTTTTTTGCATTATTCCCATATTGCTCTTAACCACAATATGTGGTATATTTATATGCAATCAGCCATAATGCGCGGAATATATAGTTCTAACGAAGGAGAGAGAAAAATGCAGATTCACGGTTTTCAGAAAATGACTCTTTTGGATTTTCCGGGCAGAGTTGCGGCTACTGTGTTTACGGGAGGCTGTAATTTCCGATGTCCTTTTTGCCATAATGCGCTTTTAGTAACTGAACTTAAAGAGTCTGACGTTATTCCCACACAAGATGTTGTGTCATACCTTGAAAAACGCACTTCATTGTTAGACGGAGTCTGTTTAACCGGCGGTGAACCGCTTTTGCAGCCCGATATTGCCTCTTTCCTCAGAAAAATTAAAGAAATGGGTTATGCCGTAAAGCTTGACACAAACGGAAACTCACCCTCAAAGCTTCGTGATTTGGTAGAAGAAGGCTTGGTTGATTACGTTGCAATGGACGTTAAAAACTGCCGTGAGAAATACGGCGAAACCATAGGTATTCCTAACTTTGATGTTTCAAAGATTGAGGAAAGCATACGTTTTTTAATGTCAGGTAAGGTTGATTTTGAATTTCGCACAACGGTTGTCAAGGAATTTCACACTGTTGAAAACATTGAAAGTCTTGCAAAATGGATTGAGGGTGCACCTAAATATTTTCTTCAGAATTTTACCGACTCAGGCAACCTTATCGGTGAGAATTTGAACGAGGTCGGCAAAGAAACGCTGCTTTTAATGAGGGATGCGGCTTCGCATTACGTGAAGCTTTGCGAAACACGAGGAGTGTAGCAGAAAAATTCAAAAAAACACAATATATTGTGTTTTGTCTATTGACTTTACCACAAAATATGTGCTATACTGAAACGCGACGACAAATTTATAATGATAAATAATATAAGGAGAAAGAAACATGTACACAGTTGTTAAACGTGACGGCAAGGTTGTTGAATTTAACCTTGAAAAAATCAAAAATGCCATTATTCTGGCATTTGAAGCTTGCGAAACCCAGTATCACCCCGACACTATTGATTTTTTAGTGCTTAAGGTAACATCTGATTTTGAATCAAAAATTAAGGACGGCAGAATTACTGTTGAAAATATTCAGGACTCAGTTGAAACAGTCCTTATTAAAGCAGGATATGACGATGTTGCAAAAGCTTACATTCTTTACCGTAAGCAGAGAGAGAAACTCCGTAACATCAACAAAACAACCCTTGACTACAAAACAATCGTAGATAATTATCTTCAGATTAACGACTGGCGAGTTAAGGAAAACTCAACAGTAACATATTCTGTCGGCGGTCTTATCCTTTCAAACTCAGGTGCCATCACCGCAAACTATTGGCTCTCAGAGGTTTATGACGAGGAAATCGGCAATGCACACCGCAACGCAGACATTCACATTCATGACCTTTCAATGCTTACAGGCTACTGCGCAGGTTGGTCGCTTAAACAGCTTATTCAAGAGGGCCTCGGCGGTGTTCCCGGAAAGATTACTTCTTCTCCCGCTTCTCACCTTTCAACTCTTTGCAACCAAATGGTAAACTTCCTGGGCATTATGCAGAATGAATGGGCAGGCGCACAGGCTTTCTCATCATTTGACACATATTTGGCACCGTTTGTTAAGGTTGATAACCTTTCATACAAAGAGGTTAAGCAGTGCATTCAGTCATTCATTTACGGCGTAAACACTCCGTCACGCTGGGGTACGCAGTCACCGTTTACCAACATCACTCTTGACTGGACAGTTCCCAACGACCTTGCAGAGCTCAACGCTATTGTAGGCGGCAAGGAAATGGACTTCAAGTATAAAGACTGCAAGAAAGAAATGGATATGGTTAACCGTGCCTTCATTGAAATTATGATTGAAGGCGACGCTAACGGCAGAGGCTTCCAATATCCGATTCCGACTTACTCAATCACCCGTGACTTTGACTGGTCTGAAACAGAGAACAACAAGTTGCTCTTTGAAATGACAGCAAAATACGGCACACCTTATTTCTCAAACTATATCAATTCAGACATGGAGCCGTCAGACGTTCGTTCAATGTGCTGCCGTCTTCGTCTTGACCTTCGTGAACTTCGCAAAAAGTCAGGCGGTTTCTTCGGTTCAGGTGAATCAACAGGTTCAGTAGGCGTTGTTACAATCAATATGCCGAGAATCGCATATCTTGCAGAGGACAAGGAAGATTTCTTCAAGCGCCTTGACAAGCTTATGGATATTTCCGCACGTTCACTTAAAGTGAAGAGAACAGTTATTACAAAACTTCTTGAAAACGGACTCTATCCGTACACCAAGCGTTACCTCGGCACATTTAACAACCACTTCTCAACAATCGGACTTGTCGGTATGAACGAAGTGGGTCTTAACGCAAAATGGCTCAGGAAAGATATGACTCATAAGGAAACACAGGAATTTACCGCAGAGGTTCTTAACCACATGCGTGAGCGCCTTTCTGACTATCAGGAAGAGTACGGCGACCTTTATAACCTTGAGGCAACTCCCGCAGAGTCAACATCATTCCGCCTTGCAAAGCATGATAAGAAGTATTATCCCGACATTATCACGGCAAATGAGAACGGTACACCTTATTACACCAACTCTTCACACCTTCCGGTTGGTTACACTGAGGATATTTTCTCTGCACTTGATATTCAGGACAACCTTCAAACTCTTTACACATCAGGTACTGTATTCCACGCATTCCTCGGTGAAAAACTCCCCGATTGGAAGGCTGCCGCAAATCTTGTTCGCAAGATAGCAGAGAATTACAGACTCCCGTACTACACAATGTCACCAACATATTCAGTATGTAAGAACCACGGATACATCGCAGGTGAGCAGTTTGTTTGCCACGATTGCGGTGAAAAGACAGAGGTTTACAGCCGAATCACAGGCTATTACAGACCGGTTCAGAACTGGAATGATGGTAAGGCACAGGAATACAAAGACCGTAAGGTTTATAATATTGCAAGGTCTCACCTTACACATGAGGGTTGTTGCTGCGGCGCAGAGATTGACGATTCGGTATATACACACGAGCAAGAGGATGTAACATATCTCTTTGCTACAACAACTTGCCCCAACTGCAAAATTGCCTCAGCACTTCTTGACAAAGCAGGAATTGCTTACGACAAGATTTATGCTGATGAGCAGCCCGAACTTGCAACGGAGTTTGGCATTAAGAAAGCACCGACTCTTGTTGTAATTAAGAACGGTGAAGCAGAAAAAATCAGCGGTGTTTCCGACATCAAAAAATACTATAATCTTTAATAAATAAAGGTACAGTAGTTTATGTATGATATTATCATCATCGGCGGTGGCCCGGCAGGGCTTACCGCCGCTCTGTATGCACGCAGGGCTGACAAAAATGTGCTTGTAATTGAAAAAGAAACATTCGGTGGGCAGATTACATTCTCCCCAAAGGTTGAGAATATCCCCGGCTTTTTAGAGCTTTCCGGCAACGAATTTGCCGAGAAGCTTGTTGAACAAGTAATATCTCAAGGTGCAGATTTTGAATCTTGTGAGGTTCTTGAAATCAAAGACGGTGACACTAAAACCGTTGTTACCGATTCGGGCGAATTTGAGGCGAAAGCTGTTATTATCGCTACGGGTGCAAAACACAGAACATTAGGTCTTCCCGGTGAAGAAGAACTTATCGGTGAGGGAATTTCATTCTGTGCAGTTTGCGACGGCGCATTTTACAGGAACAAAACCGTTGCTGTTGTGGGCGGCGGTAATTCTGCTTTGCAGGAGGCAATTTTACTCTCTGATTTAGCCGCAAAAGTTTACGTTATTCAAAATCTTGATTTCTTAACAGGTGAGCAAAAGCTGCAAGAGCAACTGAAAAGCAAAGACAACGTTGAAATTATCTGCGGAACAGTACTCAGCGGTTATAAATCAAAGGAAGCCGAACTTACGGGTGTTACCGTAAAAAGCGAAAAAGACGGTACAGAAAGGGAAATCTCTCTTGACGGTGTTTTCCTCGCAGTAGGTCTTATTCCTCAAAACGAAAATTTTTCCGATGTAATTGAACTTGACGAGCGAGGCTACGCCAAGGCAGACGAAACCTGTAAAACAAAGGCAAAGGGAATCTTCACGGCGGGCGACTGCAGAACAAAACGCATTCGTCAGGTGGCTACCGCCGCTGCAGACGGTGCTGTTGCGGCGCTTGCAGCCTGTGATTATGTAGATTCTTTATAAAAATACAGTGACGGTGAGTAAAATCACCGTTACTTTTTTGTCAAAACAGAACAAATTCAGTTGAAATAAAGAGTATAATTTGATATAATATTTTAGACAGTAATATTTTTTTGAAGGTATTGTTTTATGGGATTAAATGCAAAAATTATTGCCGTTGCAGGTAAGGGCGGAGTAGGAAAGACCTCAATTTCTGCAACTGTTGTAAAAATACTGTCGGAAACATATCCTGACAGTAAGATTCTTGCGGTAGATGCAGACCCTGCGGTGGGTCTTTCAACGGCTCTCGGGATTGACGTTAAAATGACGGTTGACGACATTAGAAAAGAGTTCGTTACCGCTGTTGAGGATGGTAAAACCCGCGCCGCAATCGAAATGCTGGGCGACGCAAGATTTAAGATTTTTGACGCACTTGTTGAAACCGACAAATTCGCATTTATCGCAGTGGGCAGGCCAGAAAGCGCAGGCTGTTACTGTAAAATCAACGCTTACCTTAAAGAAGTTATCGCCATGCTCTCGGCTGATTTTGACTTTGTTGTAATTGACGGTGAAGCAGGCATTGAGCAAATCAATCGCAGGGTAATGGAAAAGGTTACTCACCTTATTTTAATTACCGACCCGAGTAAAAAGGGCTGCGGAGTAATAAACACTATTAAAGAAGTTGCTGATTCACTGGTTATGTATGAAAAAATCGGCGCAATCGTAAACAGACTGCCCGATGAAAGTGTTATTCCGCTTGTGGATACAGGCGAAATTCCTGTCCTTTCTTATATTTTGTCAGACAGCAATTTAGCGTCCTTTGATATTGAGGGCAAGGTAGTTACAGAACTTCCGAACACTTCAAAAATTGTTGAGGGCGTGCGTGAAGCGCTTATTAAGCTTGAAATTTTATAAATATATAAGGGGAAGATTATGAAAGATTTGAAACATCTCATTTATTTCGAGAACCTTTTGCAAGAGGCAAAAAATGAGCTTGTTGACGAAGCCTTAAAAGACGGCAGAAAAGCCATAGCGTACACTTGCTACCATATTCCTGAAGTGTTGCTGAATGTTGACAACTGCTTTTCAGTCCGTTTAAGAGCGCCGAGAACAGGTTCAATGGATATTGCAACTTATTATATGAGTTCATATCTTTGCGGTTATTCAAAGGCATTGGTTGAAAGGGGAATTGAGGGGGGATATAACTTTCTCTCGGCTCTTATAGGCTCGGAGTCTTGTTCTGAAATGAACCGTGCATACGAGCATTTTGAACTTCTCAATCTTGTTGCAAATGACAAGTTTTTTGTTTCAATTTCTGACATCCCGTTCAAAATTGAGCCTCATACCGTTAAGCACTATGTAAATCAGATGCAGACAAAGGTCCTTGACAGACTTCATGAGGTTTACGGTGTGGATATCAGCGAGGACTCGCTCAGAAAGGCTGTTGTAGAGCATAATGAGGTGTGTCGCTTAATTACCGAAATCGGTGAATATAGAAAAGAAGAAAATCCGAGAATTACAGGTTATGAGTTCCATGTATTAAACCTTGTTACATACTGTTGCCCGAAGTATCTTATTCTTCCCAAACTTCGTGAAACGGCAGAAGAACTAAAAACGCGAGTTCCGGATGAAAAGAAAAATTACAGGGCAAAAATTGTTGTGGTTGGCTCTGAAATGGATGACCCGGACTTTACAAAACTTTTTGAAGATTCCGGAGCCCTCGTTGTTGCCGACCGTTACTGCTTCGGCTCACTTCCCGGAAGAGAAGAAATCCTTCTTACCGATGAACACAACGTTCTTGAGCAGATTGTTCTTCACTATATGAAAACCTGCCAATGCCCGAGATATATGAGTCAGGACAAGGTTCACGGCAGAAAAGAATATGTAAGAGAACTTGTTAATGATTATCACGCTGACGGCGTTGTTTACGAACAGATTAAATTCTGTGAGTATTGGGGATATGAAAGAGCGCTGGCTTCACACGTTATGACAAATGAATTCGGTATCCCGTCTGTTACGGTTGACAGGCA
>CAMFPJ010000015.1 GCA_945971755.1 uncultured Clostridia bacterium | reverse complement strand
CCGCAGACACAACAAGAACAATAAAAATACCGGCAAGAACAATGTCTAAAATAAGCGCCATTATGAATCACCTCTGAAATAATATATTTACCTGTTAAGATATCTCAACAGATGAATATTCTGAAATAGATTCAGACGAAAAAACGTAAGTCCGTCTTGAATAAACGGCAACGTCGGTTGCATCTGAATTGACATCAGCCTTTCCGCACATCTCCCCTTTCATATTGTAAATGCAGACCTGACTGTCAGTAAGGACTGCTACATATTTTCCGTCTGTTGAAACAGATTTAACAATTCCGTCCACCTCAGATGTAAAACATTCGGTGCCGGACTTGTTATACACTTTTATTATCTTTTGAGTCGTACTTGAATATTTAGAAAGTACAAGCACGGCTGTGTTATTATCCGAAATGTAAAGTCTTGACGGAGTGTTAACAGATACATCAACCTTTTCTTTAACCTCATCGCCTTTAATTATTTCACAAATATTGTTGCCCAGTACCATTACCGTTTCGTTGGAAAGGAACTGAACCGAAGTTAAAGCACAATCCTCATAATCAAAAGAAGCCTGAGCCTCCGTTTTGTTCTTTTCAAATATGTAAACCTTTGAATAAACCGAGCCGTTATTAATACCCAAAACCGCAACGACAAACATTCTGCCGTTATCGGAAACATCACAGGAAACGATATGCTCCTTGGCACACGCCCACTTAAATGTTTCTTTGTGGTTTTTGTCGTAAACAGTAAGCATACTCTCTGCTCCGTCTGCCCTTGTGGCAACGGCAACCGAACCGTCACGGCCGATAGACGCGGTTAAAATCATGTGGTCGGTTTGTTTTTCAAAAAGCACTCTTGTTTTTGACTGAATACGGAATTTTTTTGCGCCGATGTCATAGACAAGAATTCTGCCTGAACTTGACTGCATTACAGGGTGGTCAAAGCTATGCTGAATATTGGAAATCTCTTTTGCGGTTGAATCAATAACACGAATTGAATTATCGTTAAGTAAAACAAGGTCCGTATTAGTAATTGTAATATCAGAAACAGACATACCGCTTAAGGAATACGGATATCCGTCACCGGAACCTATCTTTGCAAAAGATGTTCGCAAACTGTCACCTATGGCCGAAAGAGTGAATCCGCCAACTTTTGCAGCAGCAATAGCAACGAGGAGTAATATTACGAAAATTACTGCAAGCATTTTTACTCTGTTTGCAGTTTTTGCTTTTATTGTTAAGCCTTTTGAGGAAGATTTTTTCCTTTGTGAAGTTTTGTTTCTGCTTCTGTTGGAATTTGTTCTTTTATTTTTCTGTTCCACTGTTTTCACCACACATCAATAAAAAACTTTGTTTAGATAAAGCCCACATGACTCAACTGTTACCCCTGCATTTTTTCTGTCACGGCTCTCGATTACCTCGGGGACGGTGCCGCTCTCAATTTTTCCGCTTTGAACAGAAATGAGTGTACCGACAATTATTCTCACCATATTGTAAAGAAAACCGTTTCCGCTGACGGTAATTTTTATTAAATCTCCTTCTCTTTCGACTTTACAGTCATAAATCTCACGGACTTTGTCCTGTATGTCGGAATCTGCACTGCAAAATGCCGAAAAATCATGAACTCCTATAAAGTCCTTAGCGTCTTTATTCATTTCCTCTGCATTTAATTTGTAAGGATAGAAAAGCGCTTTATTTTCGTAAAACGGATTTCTGTATTTCCCGTTGTAAATAAGATAAACGTACTCTTTTCCTTTAGCGTTATACCTTGCGTGAAAGTCAAAACCGACCTCATCACAGCCGTAAACCGAAATTGTATTCGGTAAATAGAAGTTTAATGCACCGGGTATTTTTTCCGCAGGGATATTGCAATCGGTACGAACATTACAGCAAAACATATTGGCGTGCACGCCTGCGTCCGTTCTGCTGCAACCGATTATATTTTCACTTTTTCCGCTGACGGACCTAAAAGCCTCCGTAAGCCTCTGTTGAATACTGTCACCGTTGGGCTGAACTTGCCAACCGTGAAAATCAGTTCCGTCATACCGCAGAGTTAAAAGTAAATTCCGCATTGTACTCACCGCAATAAATATTTAACACCACTACACCCGCAATAAATGCAAATGTCAAAAGTGTTACAAGATAATCGCACTTTTTATATTTAAGAGCATTCATTGTTGTTTTACCCTTACCGCCGTTGTAGCAACGGCATGTCATAGCATAAGCTAATTCATAAGCTCTTCTGACTGCGCTGAAAAGAAGGGGTACAAAAAGAGGAATCAGCATTTTTGCGCGTTTGAAAATATTACCGCTTTCAAAATTAGCGCCGCGAGATTTTTGAGCTGAAAGAATTTTATCTACTTCCTCAATTAAAGTGGGAATAAATCTTAACGCGATAGTCATTATCATTGTGACTATGTTAAAATCAATACCGATTTTAACAAGAGGAGCAAAGGTACGGTCAAGACCGTTTGTCATTGATGTGGGCGAAGTTGTGTATGTAAGCATTGTACTCATTACAATCAAAAGGGAAATTCTAAGCGTCATAAACAATGCCTGAAGAATTCCGCCGCTGGTGATATGTATTTTCCAAAAGTCAATTAGCGTAACACCTGTCTTAACGTAAGCAATTTGTAAAAAAGATGTAATAACTATTATTAAAAGAATAGGTCTTAAGCCTTTAATTACCGTTTTAACAGGCACCTTTGAAAGAGCGATTATTAAAACTGCACAGGCAATGCAAAGTGCAAGCGAAATAAAATTGCTCGAAACAAATACCATTATAATAAAAGTAAAGGTATAAAAAAGCTTTGCGCGGGGGTCAAGCTTATGAATTACTGAGCCTAAAGGGAAATACTGACCTATTGTAATGTCTTTAAGCAAGTGCTTCCCCTCCCTTCAGGAGCTTTTTAATTTCAGCGAAGCCTTGTTCCGTTGTGTATATCTTCTCGCTTACAGGGTAACCCATTGCATGAAGTTTTACAAAAACCTCCGTAATTTGAGGGACGGAAAGTCCGATTTCACACAGCCTGTCACTTTTCTCGAAAACATTGTCAACAGTGCCCCTCATTTCAACCTTTGCGTTGTTCATAACAATGACCTTGGTAGCGATTTTTGCCACATCATCCATACTGTGAGAAACTATTATTACGGTTTTTCCTGTTTGTTCACGATAATTTTTAATAAGGCTTAAAATCTGTTCTCTGCCTCTTGGATCAAGGCCAGAAGTCGGCTCGTCAAGAATTAAAATTTCGGGTTCCATTGAAATAACTCCGGCGATTGCGACACGTCTTTTTTCACCGCCCGAAAGGTCAAAAGGATGAGTTTCGAAAGCGTGTTCGGGAATTCCGACATATTTTGCGGCAGTGCGGACACGTTTGTCAACCTCCGCCTTTGAAAGCCCCATATTTTTAGGACCGAAGGCAATGTCATCATAAACCGTGTTCTCAAAAAGCTGATACTCAGGGTACTGAAAGCAAAGACCTACCCTGAAGCGGGTTTCAAGAGTTTTAGTTTTTGATGAATGGATATCCTCACCGTCAAGAAGCACCTTGCCTGAAGTTGGCTTCAAAAGTCCGTTAAACTGCTGCATAAGCGTACTCTTGCCCGAACCTGTGTGACCGATTACAGCCACAAGCTCGCCTTTTTCGATTTCTATATTCACATTATCAAGTGCGGTAACGCGAAAAGGCGTTCCCTCACCGTATATATAAGATAAATTTTCCGTTTGCAAAAGGGACATTTTTTAACCTCTGTTAAGAATTTCTGCTAAAGAATTTACGAGTTCATCTACGCCTAAAGAATCACCGTGAATATCTATTCCGTCATCTTTAAGCATTTTCGCAAGCGCACAGGTTTGCGGAACGTCAAGCCCCAAACCTCGAATACGGTCAACATCCGAAAAAACTTCACGGGGAGTGCCGTCAAGCACTAAATGGGAATCATCCATAACTATTATCCTGTCAGCCTGACAGGCTTCTTCCATATAATGTGTGATAAACACAACCGTAATGCCGAGTTCGCAGTTTAAGCGTTTCATAGCTTTCATTACGTCACGCCTGCCCTCAGGGTCAAGCATAGCAGTCGGTTCGTCAAGAACGATACACTGCGGCTCCATTGCGATTATCCCGGCGATTGCCACACGCTGTTTTTGACCTCCGGAAAGCTTATGCGGCTCGTGCATTCGGTATTTATACATTCCCACAACCTTTAACGCTTCGTCAACACGCCTGCGAATTTCACTCGGCTCAATTCCCAAATTTTCAGGGCCGAAAGCAACATCCTCTTCAACTATTGTTGCGACGATTTGGTTGTCGGGGTTTTGGAACACAACTCCGACTGTTTGTTTAATTTTAATGTCATCGTCCTCGTTTTTTGTGTTCATACCGAGAACGTAAACATCACCCGATTCGGGAACAACAAGTCCGTTGGAAAGCTTGGCAACCGTTGATTTACCCGAGCCGTTATGACCGAGAAAAGCTACAAACTCGCCTTTTTTTATTTCAAGGGAAAGGTCTTCTACCGCAGGCGGTAATATTTTGCCCTCGTCGCCATCATAACGAAATGTGACGTTTTGGAATTTCAAAATTGTATCTGACATAATTTTTCCTTATAGTTTATTTTTAGACCAAATAGCAGATGCACCGCACGGAAGCACAAGGCCTTTTGAAGATGTTTTAAGACCGATTTCACTGCCTGTGACAGTTCCCCCGAATTTCTTTTTAATGGTTGCACCTAAAATGTATTCCATGACTGACGGCGAAAGACCCGTAGTATAAGAGTTTATGAGCATCATAAGCGGGTCGTCGGAAAGTACCTTCGAACAAAGCTCAACAAAGCCGTAAACTTCGTTTTCCAGTTTCCAAACCTCACCGCCCGGGCCTCTGCCGTAAGACGGCGGGTCCATAATAATAATGTCATAACGGTTGCCTCTGCGTATTTCACGCTGAACAAATTTTATGCAGTCATCAACTATCCAGCGAACCGGCTTTTCTGCAACGCCTGAAGAAACGGCATTTTCCTTTGCCCAAAGGGTCATACCCTTTGACGCGTCAACATGAACAACCGAAGCGCCTGCTTTAAGTGCGGAAACGGTTGCTCCGCCTGTATAAGCAAATAAGTTTAGTACTTTTACCTCACGACCTGCGTTTTTAATTATATCCGCAGTTAAATCCCAGTTAACAGCCTGTTCGGGAAAAAGACCTGTATGCTTAAACCCCATTGTTTTAATGTTGAACGTTAAATCTCTGTAATTTACAGTCCAGAAATTTGGAATTTTATGTTTTATTTCCCAATTTCCGCCGCCCGAATTTGAACGGTGGTAAATTGCGTCTGCATTATACCAAAGCTTATGCTCTTTTTCGGTTTTCCAAATAACCTGCGGGTCAGGACGGATAAGAGTGATATTACCCCATCTCTCCAGCCTGTCGCCGCAGGAGCAATCTATAAGTTCATAGTCCTGCCATTTATCAGCAACTCGCATTATACTAACCTTTCTTCAACAACCTTTGCGATACACTCAGCCAAATACTTAATTTTGTCGTAATCTTTACCCTCAAGCATAACACGCACAAGCGGTTCCGTGCCCGAAACACGAACAAGAACACGGCCGTCATTTCCGAGTTCCTCACTTGCCTCGCGAATTGCAAGCTGAACCTCTTCATCTTTCTCGAGTCTTGTTTTGCCGAAGTTGGAGACACGCACGTTGATAAGAACCTGCGGGAAAACCTGCATTTCGGAAGCAAGCTCCGAAATCTTTTTTCCCGTTCTTTTAAGAACGTTCAAAACCTGAATTGCGGACATTTGTCCGTCACCTGTTGTGGCATGGTCAAGGAAGATAATGTGACCTGACTGCTCACCGCCTATTGAATATCCGTTAGCAACCATATTTTCAAGGACATATCTGTCACCGACCTTTGTTTTTTCACAGTGAATTCCGTTTTCTTCACAGAATTTGAAAAATCCCATATTACTCATAACGGTAACAACAGCGGTATCTTTTTTCAGATGGCCTTTTTGCTTCATATATTTTGAGCAGATTGCAATAATCTTATCGCCGTCAACTATTTCGCCGTTTTCGTCAACAATAAGCATTCTGTCAGCGTCGCCGTCAAAGGCAAAGCCGATATCGCACTTATTCTCAACAACGTATTTTTGAAGACCCTCCATGTGAGTAGAGCCACAGTTTTCATTGATATTCGTACCGTTTGGTTCTGCATTTATGATATGACACTCGGCTCCCAAACGGGTGAAGAGCGCTTTAGCAGTAACTGATGATGAGCCGTTTGCACAGTCAAGAGCAATTTTCATGCCCTTAAAGTCTCCGTCTGAGGTCATTGCCAAATGGAAAATGTAATCGTCAACTGCTGTTTCCGAAAAATGAATTCTGCCCACATCACCGCCAAGCATTACAGGCGGCAATTTTGTTTCATCGAGAATAATTTCTTCGATTTCATTTTCAAGCTCATCAGGTAATTTATAGCCGTTGTACTGGAAAATTTTAATTCCGTTATATTCACATGGGTTGTGTGATGCTGAAATCATCACACCTGCATCATATTCGTATTCTTTAACAAGGAATGCAACTGCCGGAGTGGGCACAACGTCAAGAATGAGAACGTCTGCGCCCACCGAACAAAGACCTGCGCCGATTGCTGAGGCGAGCATGTGTGACGAAGCTCTTGTGTCCATACCGATTAAAACTTTAGGTTTATGTGAGCAGCTTTCGGTAAGCACCATTGCGGCTGCACGGCCGATTTTCATTGCGAGTTCGCAAGACAGCTCACTGTTTGCAACGCCTCTTGCTCCGTCTGTTCCGAATAATCTTCCCATAATATAAATCTCCTTATCAGAGTAATGATGTTTGTTGCTCTAAATGCAAATGTTTATAAGCAAGGGGAGTGGCAACTCTGCCCCTTGGGGTTTTTGCGAGGAAACCGATTTGCATTAAATACGGTTCGTAAACATCCTCAATGGTAACTGCCTCCTCGCCTATGGTTGCGGCGATTGTTTCAAGGCCTACGGGACCGCCGTTGAAATTTCTTATCATTGTTGTAAGCATTAAGCGGTCAATATTGTCAAGTCCTTTTTCGTCAATTTCCATTCTGCCGAGAGCTATTTTTGCATTGTCACGGCTGATAACGCCGTTACTCATAACCTGTGCAAAGTCCCTTGCACGTTTAAGAAGTCTGTTGGCAATTCTCGGTGTGCCTCTTGAACGTGAGGCAATTTCAAGCGCCCCGTCATCTTCCGTGAAAATGTCAAGAATTCCTGCGCTTCTCTTTACAATTTCCGCAAGTTCTTCAGGTGTATAAAGTTCAAGTCTAAGAATTACACCGAAGCGGTCACGCAGCGGAGCTGTTAACTGACCTGCCCTTGTAGTTGCACCCACAAGAGTAAATCGAGGCAAGTCAAGACGAATTGAACGGGCTGAAGGACCTTTACCGATGATGATATCAAGGGCATTATCCTCCATTGCGGGGTAAAGCACCTCTTCAACCGCACGGGAAAGACGGTGAATTTCGTCAATAAATAAAACGTCGCCGTCATTAAGATTTGTGAGAAGTGCGGCAAGGTCACCCGGCTTTTCAATGGCGGGGCCGCTTGTTACTCTGATTTGAACTCCCATTTCATTTGCAATAATTCCCGCAAGAGTTGTTTTACCGAGCCCGGGTGGGCCGTAAAGCAAAACATGGTCAAGTGTTTCGCCACGATTTTTAGCCGCGTCAATATAGATTTTCAAATTCTCTTTAACCTTTTCCTGCCCGATATACTCATTCAATGTTTTCGGGCGGAGAGAGTTTTCAATATCTTTATCGGTTTCGGTAAAATCGGGAGTTACAAAACGATTTTCGTTATTATCAAAATCCATAATTTACTCCTATTTTGAAAGCAATTTCAAGGCTTGTTTAATAAGTTCTTCAACTGAATTTGACGGGTCAAGACCGCTTACCGCAACAGACGCCTCGGACTGACTGTATCCGAGCATTACAAGAGCCGCAACCGCCTCACCCGTGTTACTGTTTTGTGAAATCGAGGCAACTGCCGAAACTTCCTCGGCATTATCGGCAGAAAGTGAGCCGATTTTATCCTTAAGCTCTAAGGTAATTCTTTGTGCAAGCTTTGTGCCGATTCCCGAGGCTTTTGTAAGGGCTTTATAGTCCCCTGCCGCAATGCTTAAAATAATTTTGTCGGGCGTGTACTCGGAAAGAAGTGAAAGCGCCATTTTTGCGCCAACACCCGAAACGCCTATGAGCATTTTGAAGCAATCGAGTTCATTTTTGTCGTAAAATCCGTAAAGTTCAATTGCATCTTCGCGAACATTAAGATATGTGTAAAGTGTAACCTTTTCACCGATAATTGAGCATTTTACTGCTGTTTGCGAACTTGTGAAGCACATAAAAGCAACGCCGTTGCAGTCAACTGCAACAAAATTTGTGCCGTAATCTGCCACATTGCCTGATACTGAATAAAACATAAACTGTCCTCTATCTTAACTGATTTAATTTACCGAGCATTGAGCCGCTCGCGTGTGCATGGCAAATTGCCATAGCGAGAGCGTCAGCGGTGTCATCGGGCTTTGGAATTTTTTCAAGTTTCAGAATAACTCTTGTCATTTCCTGAACCTGCTTTTTTTCTGCTCTGCCGTAGCCGACAACGCTTTGCTTTACCTGCAAGGGAGTGTATTCAAAAATCGGAATACTATTCTGCACAGCCGCAAGGTTAATTACTCCCCTCGCTTGAGCTACGTCAATTACGGTTTTTGCGTTTGTGTTGTAAAAAAGCTTTTCTATTGAGAGGGCCTCGGGTGAATAGCGTTTAATAATGCTGTCAACTCCGTCGTAAACCTCTTTTAAGCGGTCATTAAACGGTGTGCCTGCCTCGGTAGTAACGGCTCCGTAATCGACAACACTGAACCTGTTTGACGTGTATTCAATTACTCCCCAGCCGACTATTGCGTACCCCGGGTCGATGCCCAAAATAATCATGACATACTACCTCACTTTATATTCGATATATTGTACCATATAATAGTATATTAAGTCAAGGAAATTAGAGGTCAAAACGTCTTATTTCCTCTATAATTTTCTGTTTGTTCACAAATGCAATTTCAAGTATAAAATACGGTTGATTTAGAATTCTGAACATGTTAAAATTAAGCTGATGAATTTAAGGAGTGATTATTATGTTGGTAAATACAATTTTTAAGGTGAAAAATTTATAATTCATTTAGGAGAAGATATGAAAGTTTTAGCTATTGATTATGCTTATTTCAAATATCCGGAAAACATCGGATCCATTGACGAGTTTGCAAAATATCTTAACAACAACTACAATTCTTTTATTAAGCTAACAGAATATTGCGATGAAAACTGCGTAGAACCATATTTCATTGAAAGTGAAACTAAAGAAGTGTATGTAAACCCTTCAAGAATTAAAGCTTTTTCCGAACATGATATTACGCTTTTATCAAAAGATGAATATGGTAAGCGTTTAGAAAAAACAGTAAAAGAAAAATGTGCAAATTGTCAGCATTATAAAGAGCATTTAGAAGACAACTTAAAAGGCCATTGGGGTAAAATTTCCTTAGATGGTGAATGCGTTTTCTATGAACCCATTGAAGAAGAATAATTAAACACACCCACGCACTTTTCAGTGTGTGGGTGTGTTTTTTCGAGACGTAAGGTCGTGTCCCCTACCTTTTGCTATTGTTTAATTATTTTTTATTGTTCTTATCTCGCTCACGAATTACGAATTTTGTGGGAGTTCCCTCAAGTCCGAAAACCTCACGAATTCGGTTGTCAAGATAACGCTGATAACTGTAATGGAAAAGGTCTTTATTATTGACAAAGCAAACAAACGTGGGAGGTCTTGTGGAGGCCTGAGTCATGTAATAAATTTTAAGGCGCTTGCCCTTATCTGTCGGGGGCTGAACTCTTGCTGTGGCAGATGCCAAAACGTCATTAAGCTTGCCCGTTGAAATGCGCATTGCATTTTGCGTGTCAACATACTTGATAAGCTCAAAAAGCCTGTCAATTCTTTGGCCTGTTTTAGCAGAGATAAAGATAATGGGTGCGTATGACATAAACGAAAAATCATTCATAAGTTTTTTGCGGAAAGAGTCCATTGTCTTGCCGTCTTTTTCAACTAAATCCCATTTATTAACTGCGATAATCGATGCTTTGCCAAGTTCATGTGCGATACCTGCAACTTTTGAGTCCTGCTCCGTAAAGCCCTCGGTAGCGTCAATCATAATTACGCAGACATTGGCTCTCTCCACTGCCATTCTTGCACGGATAACGGAATATTTTTCAATAGCGTCGTCAACCTTGCTTTTTCTCCGAAGTCCCGCTGTGTCAATAAACACAAATGAGCCGTGCTCATTCTCAACAAGAGTATCGGTTGCGTCACGGGTTGTGCCTGCAATGTCGGAAACAATCATTCTCTCCTCACCGGACATTTTGTTTACAAGTGAAGATTTGCCCGCATTGGGTTTGCCGATAACCGCAACCTTTACAGTGTCGGTTTCTTCATCTGTCTCCTCTTCCTCGGGGAGATATTTTATTACTTCGTCAAGAAGATCACCTGTGCCGTGACCGTGTACGGCAGAAACCTGAATCGGGTCGCCGAGTCCTAAATTATAGAACTCATAAAACTCTGCCGGAGGTTCGCCCAGCGAGTCAGATTTATTAACGCAAAGGACTATTGGTTTTCCGCTTTTTTGAAGCATGGAGGCAACCTCTTCATCGGTTGCAACAACGCCCGTGCGAACATCTGTCACGAAAATAATAACATCGGCACTGTCAATAGCGAGTTGTGCCTGACGGCGCATCTGACTTAAAATAATATCGTCGGAATAAGGCTCAATACCGCCCGTATCAATCAAAAGCATCTCTCTGCCAAGCCACTCACAGTCACCGTAAATTCTGTCACGGGTAACGCCGGGAGTATCATCAACAATAGCAAGCCTTTGACCGCAAAGTTTATTAAAAAGCGTAGATTTACCCACATTCGGTCTTCCAACAACTGCTACAACCGGTTTTGACATCATTCCACCTCCAATATTTTCTGTACCGTTTCGGACACATTTTCCGTAACGGGAATTATATTTACATTAAGTTCTTCTTTTGCCTGAGTTAATGTTACATCATCGAGGAAAATATTTTCACTTTCCTCCTGATAAGACCCGATTATCATATTTGAAGATATAAGAAGCATGCTTCCCAATTCTTTGTTTTTAAGTTGATTGATTAAGTCTTTGCCCGTAATCAGCCCCGTAACAGTAATACTTTCTCCGAAAAACTCATTACGGATACCGTAAACGTTCACTTTAATCTCAGGAATTGTTTCCTGTAATTTTTCCGCAAATTCCTGCATTAATGGAAAAGCAGCCATACCTGTTGCGATTGACACGGTTTTTGGTGTCTCCGGACAAAGTGATTTATCGAAATTGTCAAAATAATCTAAAAATTCGGTTTTGAAAGAAGTCCACATTCCAACGCCGTTTTCGATTTGCGGATAGTCTTCATAAAAGTCATCGGGAGGTAACGGTCTTCCTGATTTTAAGTAGAATTCGTCCGCAGGGAAACACAGGCGTGTGCCGTGTTTTTTCTTAAACTCGTCACCGAAGTGTTCCATAATATCAATAACATTGCTTGCGGTTTCAGGTGTAAACGGAGTAAGTTCCGGAAGACCGTCTCTGTATTTTGTAAGTCCTACCGGCACTGCGGCAATACTTACAACTGACGGATACATTTTAGAAAGTTCTGTAAGTGAATACAAAAGTTCGTCGCCGTCGTTATATCCCGGGCAAAGCACAAGTTGTGTATTCATTTTAATACCTGCGTCCGCAAACCGTTTAATAATTTGCAAGCTCTCCCCTGCGTGCGGGTTTTTCATCATTTTAACTCGCAGTTGTGGGTTCATTGTATGAACGGAAATGTTTACGGGGCTTATATGCATTTTAATTATTCGCTCAATTTCATGTTCGGAAATATTTGTCAGAGTGATATAATTGCCGAAAAGGAATGAAAGACGCGAGTCGTCATCTTTGAAATAAAGAGTTTTTCGCATCCCCTTAGGAAGCTGGTCAATAAAGCAGAAAATACATTTGTTTCTGCACCCTTGCTGAGCATCCATAAGATATGTTTCAAACTCGAGTCCGCATTTTTCCTTTGTGGTTTTTACCGTTTTTACCTTGCCTTTGTGCAAAATCTCAAGAGTGACCTTGTCGCCCATCATATAAAAATCATAGTCAAGAACGTCCATTATTTCGTTGCCGTCAACGGATATAAGCTCATCACCTGCGCACACACCCGAAACAGCACATTTTGAAAAACGCTTAACGTTTCTTATTTTAACCGACAAAATATCACCTCATTTCCGGACACGACTAAAAGGCGGGGAAGAATTTACCTCTCCGCCTTTTCTTAATTCGAAAGAAAATTAAGCCTCTTCTTTAAGAGCAACGATCTGTCTGCCTTTGTATTTGCCGCATTCGCCGCATACTCTGTGAGGTCTTTTATAAGCGCCGCAATCCGGGCACTTAACAAGCTCCGGAGCATTCATCTTCCAAACGTTTGAACGTCTCTTGTCTCTTCTTGCTTTTGAAACTCTTCTCTTCGGTACTGCCATTTTCAGCACCTCCTTATAAAAATTAAAAATTATTAACTAATCGTCAAGCAGGTCTAAAAGAGCTGCCATACGGGGATCAATCGGTTTTTTACAGCCGCATGCCCCTTCGTTTAGATTTTTGCCGCACTGTGAACAAATTCCTTTACAATCTTCCTTACAAAGAAATGTAAACGGAAGTGAAAGAACTGTATCTTCGCAAATTAGTGCATCAAGGTCAAGTTCCTTATTTTCAACAAGGATAAACTCGTCATTGTCTTCATCATTAAGTTCAAAAACGAGCGTGTGCTGAACCGAAACCTTGAAAGCTTTTTGAAACTCCTCCGCACAGCGACTGCACATTACCGCCGCCGTAAATTCAGCCTGTCCGTCAAGAGTGACAATTCCGGCAGTGTTAACTACCCTGCCCTTAAAACTGATGGGTGAAGTAAGACAAAAGTCATCAGATAGTGAGTATTCGGGAGTGAAGGAATAATTAAATTCCCTGCTGCTTCCCGGGATATTAAAAATCTGTTCTAATGAAACTTGCATAATTCGCTCCTTGTGACGCTAAAATATTATATATTTATATTCACGATTTGTCAATAACTAATTTGCATTTTTTTAGTCAAGAAAAAGCGGCTGCCAAAAGGCAACCGCATTCTCTAAATTCTTTTTCAGTTAATTCTGTTGCAGAATTCAAAAAGCTCTGCAGGAAGAGCTTCCTCGTCAGCAGAAATTGTAAATGTAAACTGAGTGTCAGAAATTTCGGAAAGTGTTGCTACTTTCTTAAGGAACTCTAAAAGTGCCGAACCGTCACGGTTTGCGGCAATTCTGAAAGTTGCATCAACAAAGAGGTCCGTAATGTCGTGGTCGCCTGCACAAATACCGCTGAGGAAACCGTAGAAAGCATCATAACCCGTTACTGAGAATGTATCAGTTGCAATAAGTCTTGCACGGTAATTTACGTCGTAAGTAAGCTTTGTTTCTTTTTCAACGCAAACAACATTACCGTTTGAGTTATGAACTGCGTCATTAACCTTGTCAACGAGAATCTTTGTTTTACCTGTTCCTTTGTGTCCGATAATAAGAGATATCATAATATTATCTCCTCCTATTATATATTTATTATACCGCTATTGCTAGCGGGCAAATGCCAAAAAAATCATTCGCCGAGCCGAGCGAGAAGCTCTGCCTGCTGTGCTTCATAACCGGGTTTACCGAGAAGAGCAAACATATTTTTCTTGTAACTTTCAACGCCGGGCTGATTAAACGGGTTTACACCGAGAATGTAGCCTGAAATTGCGCAAGCCTTCTCAAAGAAGTAAACAAGATAACCGAAATTGTATTCGTCCATTCTGTCAAGCTCAATGCAAATGTTGGGAACTCCGCCGTCAACGTGAGCTAAAAGTGTGCCTTCATAAGCCTTACGGTTAACAAAATCCATTGTTTTGCCTGCAAGGAAGTTAAGGCCGTCTGCGTTGCGCTCGTCCTCTTTAATTGTAACACTGTGCTTTGGCTCTTTGAATACAACCGAAGTTTCAAATAAAAGTCTTTCTCCGTCCTGAATATACTGACCCATCGAGTGAAGGTCGGTTGAGCAAACAACAGATGCGGGGAAAAGCCCCTTGCCGTCTTTACCCTCTGACTCACCGAAAAGCTGTTTGAACCATTCGTTCATCATTGTAAAATCAGGCTCGTAAGCTACCATAAGCTCAACTGACTTGCCCTTGTTATAAAGGCAGTTACGGATAGCGGCGTATTTATAACAATCGTTCTTCTGAAGGTCGCAAACTGAATATTTTTCTCTTGCGTCCTGTGCACCCTGCATCATTTTGTCAATATCAATTCCTGCAACGGCAATGGGTAAAAGGCCGACCGCTGTGAGAACCGAATATCTGCCGCCTACATCATCGGGAACAACGAATGTTTCATAGCCCATTTCGTCAGAAAGTTCTTTAAGAGTGCCTTTGCACTTGTCTGTTGTAACGTAAATTCTGCCGGCTGCTTCTTTTTCACCGTATTTTTCAACAAGAAGCTCGCGGAAAATACGGAAAGCGATTGCCGGCTCTGTTGTAGTGCCTGATTTTGAAATAACATTAACCGAGAAGTCAGTGTCCTTAACTAAATCAACGAGTTCTGCAAGTGAATTTCCGCTGATTGAGTTACCGCTGAAATAAATGTTCGGAGTGTCTTTACCGATAAGGTTGTAATTCTGTGATTTACAAAATTCAACAGCAGCACGTGCGCCCAAGTAACTGCCGCCGATGCCGATAACTACCAAAGCCTTTGAGTCGCTCTTAATTTTAGCGGCTGCTTTTTTGATTCTCTCAAATTCGTCTTTATCATAATTAACAGGTAAGTCAACCCAGCCTAAAAAGTCATTACCTGCTCCGTTTTTGTTTACAATTTTGTTATGTGCATCAAGAACTGCACCTTCAAGAGAGGCAATTTCTTCTGCACTGACAAATCCTTTAACATATTTGTCATTAAGTGTTAACGCCATTTAATGTTCCTCCAAATTGAATTAAATAATTCATTGGATATATTTTACCCTAAACCGACTGTTTTTTCAATACAAAATCAAAACTTTTTATAAATTCTTTCTAAACGGCGAAACAAGACCATAAAGAATGTAGAATATAACCAAAAGTTTTGCGTTCTACGCCCTCTTCGCAAACAATTTGTGATGTTGCAACGGTTTTTCCGTCAAGCTCATAATAAATATAACCGAGAACCTGACCTTTTTCTACGGGTGCTTCAACGTCAATGCAAAGGTCAACTCTTTGTGTAACAGAGGTTTCCGCTCCTTTTGTTAAAAGAATTTCATTAGCCGGAATTACTTTTGGAATTATTTCGTTTGTTTTTCCGTAAAGAACACTTACCGGTGTTATAAGTGAATTGTCAATTTTTGGGATAAACACAGAATAATTTGCAAATCCGTAATTCAAGAGTTTTTTTGCATCTTCAAAGCGGTGGTCGCTTGTATCAGAACCGAGAATTACTGCACAAAGCTTAACTCCGTTTCTCTCGGCGGTTGCGCTTATGCAATATCCTGCCTTTGAGGTAGTTCCCGTTTTAAGGCCTGTTGCGCCTTTGTAAAATCTTATAAGTTTATTAGTATTTACAAGCTGTGTTGCACCGTTTCTGAGACTATCCATCCAAACAGTAGTATAAGATTTTACTTTTTCATGCTTCATAAGCTCACGGCTCATTATTGCTATATCAAGCGCAGACGAATAGTGATTGGTTGCTGTATCGTCCAGTCCCGAGCAATTTTCAAAATGAGTGTTTTTAAGACCCAGCATTTTTGCTTTTTCGTTCATCATAACCACAAAGGCGTCTTCGTCCCCTGCTATTTTCTCGCCAAGGGCCGTGCAAGCGTCATTGGCGCTTGCGATTGCGGTGGCTTTAATAAGTTCGTGAACGGTCATTGTTTCATTTTCTTTAAGCCAAATTTGCGAACCGCCTTTTTTGGACGCATTTGTACTTGCCGTTACAGGCTCATCAAGAGAAAGCGTTCCGTTCTCTATTGACTCAAAAACAAGCAACAGAGTCATAATTTTAGTAATTGACGCCGGCGGAAGCTGTTCGTTCTCATTCTTTGCAAACAAAATGTTTCCCGATGACAAATCAATAAGCACGGCAGATTTTGCCGAAATTGAATTTTCAAGCGTTTTATCTTCCTCTGCAAATACGGGAAAAGAGCAAATAAAGCACAAACAGACACACAAAGTTATAGAAAGTAATTTTTTCATATATATATCCCTCCAAAGAAAATATATGAAAATCGGCAAATAGTATATGAAAAAAAATGAAAATATGTTAAAATAAGTTTCAGGTGAGATTTATGAAGATTTTTTTCCATACGCTCGGTTGCAAAGTCAATCAGTATGAAACGCAGGAAATGCGTGAAGCGGCGCTGAAAAGCGGATACCTTGTAACGGAAAACGAGAATGAAGCAGACATTTTTGTTATTAACTCCTGCACGGTTACAAGCGAGAGTGACAGAAAGACAAGACAGAGCGTTCGACATTACAAAAAGAATTATCCTAATTCCGTTGTTGTGCTGACAGGCTGTATGCCGCAGTCTTTTCCCGAAATGGCAGAAAAACTCATTGAGGCAGACATTGTTCTCGGCAACAAAAACAACAAACTGCTTATTCCGGCACTTAATGAATACTTCATTTCACATGCGAGAGTTTTATATTTAGAACAACACGAAAAGGGTGAAAGCCTTGTAAGCTCTGGTATTACAAATTTTGAAGAGCGAACAAGAGCAACGCTTAAAATTGAGGACGGTTGCGACAGATTTTGCTCTTACTGTATTATTCCAAAGGCTCGCGGCAGAGTTCGTTCAAAACCGATTGATGAAATAAAGAGAGAAACCGAGCTTTTGGCAAATAACGGATACGCAGAAATTGTACTTGTTGGAATAAACCTTTCAGCATACGGTAAAAACAGTGATTTAGACCTTGCAGATGCTATTTTTGCAGTTGCTGAAAATGAGAAAATCAAGCGAATTAGACTTGGTTCTTTAGAGCCAGACCACCTTACTGATGAGTTACTAGAAAAGCTGGCAAAATGCCATAAGCTTTGCCCACAGTTTCACATTTCGCTTCAAAGTGGATGCGACAAAACCCTTAAAAATATGCACAGGCACTACACAGCAAAGGAATATGAGCATTTGTGCATAAAGCTTCGTGAAAACTTTAATGACACCACTCTTACAACTGACATTATGGTAGGCTTCCCACAGGAGTCAGACGAAGATTTTGAAATTTCAAGAAAATTCGCTGAGAAAATTGGCTTTGAGAAAATACATATTTTCCCCTACTCTCGCAGAAGTGGCACAGTAGCCGACAAAATGGACGGACAAATTGACCGAAGTGTAAAGGCAGAAAGAGTTAGAATTTTAAGTGAAACTGCTGAAAAAATTAGAGCAGAATTTCTTAAAAATCAAATTGGAAAAACACTTAATGTATTAGTTGAAGGTAAACAGAAAGATGATTATCTTTTTGGCTACACTGAAAACTACACTCCAGTAAAATTTAAGGGTACAGCCGAAATCGGTTCTATTGTAAATGTAAAAATCACAAATTCAGACAAAGAATTTTGTTTCGGCGAGATACAGTAACGGCAGGAGAAAGCCCCCTACAAATTTCATATTAAAAATTATCCCCGTAGTTTACTACGGGGATTTTCTTTGCTGTGTTATGCTATTCTGTTTCCTTCGGCATCAACAACACCGTTTAAGTAAAGATCAAGCTGAATTACATCGAATGCATCTACTGTACCGTCGCCGTTAACGTCAGCTAACAGTTTTTGTGTTTCTGTCATTTCTATACTGCACATAACATAATTTTTAAGCATCGTATAATCATTTACGTTAACCTCACCGTCACCGTTTAAGTCGCATTGTTTTTCTAAAACTGTAACATAAAATGAACCATTATGCCCCAAAAAACAAACTTCTACTTCATAAGTATTGCCGGCTGTCCAGCGGTTTTCGTAATTCTGATTTACGTTAATCTCCGGATAATATCCGTATTGTTCACACAATTCTTCCAAAGTACCTGTAAATGAAGTACCGTCTTTGAAATGCACCGTGATTTCATCAGGTTGGATATTACTGTAGTAATAAT
>CAMFPJ010000014.1 GCA_945971755.1 uncultured Clostridia bacterium | reverse complement strand
GGGCAAACATAAAAATTCATTTTTTTCATATTAAAACTTCGGTTGGAATTTTTAATGTCTTCGCCGTTCATAAGTTCAATGACCGAAATATTCAGCGCCTTTGCCAGCGGCTCAATGAGTGTAATGTCAGGATAGCCTTTACCCGTTTCCCATTTTGATACTGTTTTGTCGCTGACTGAAAGTTTTTCCGCAATCTCCGATTGTGTAAGTTTTCGCTCTTCACGCAGCTTTTTGATAATTGCACCGGTAATGTAACTGTTCATTTTTGTCATCTCCTTAAGTGCAATTTAACACAAAATTTGTTATAACACAACCTACGTTAAGTAGAGTAAAACAGTAAGGGATACGGACTTTCGGCAAATTTGATAATTCAATCGGAGTTTTCCCGGATAATATTCTCCGAGAGTTTCGCATACTTTTCCGGCATAAAATAATCGCCGATTTTGTAGTCGATATTTGCCTTTGCGGCTTGAACGAGCTGGTATCCGCGGGGAATTCTGTATATTTTACCGTCCTTAACAAAACGCGCGCCTGTTTGGTGAAAACGGAACGGAATATCTTTTGCAACGCACTGTTCACGCAAAAAAAGTATCCATTCAAAGTCGCAAAGTCTTGCCTCAACGCCTGATTCACCGCCAACTGCAACCTCTTCAATTTCGTCTGTAAGATATTCGGAAATATCAACTCTTTCAATGATGGGGGATACAATAATTGATTTGTGCTTTATGGGCAATTTCAGAAAAATCGGCAGGCGGTAGTCTGCCATTGCCTGATTTTCAACCGTGCAGCCGATCAGCACATTGTCATACCCTTCGCCCCAGTCAGCAGGTAAACATTCTTCAAGCCTGTCAATACGTTTTGTGAAAAAGTAAAAAAGCAAATCGCTTCTCTCTTTCATCATCTGCCAGCACTCTTCCCGCCATTGGTCAGCGTCTTTTAAGAGAAAATCTGACGTAAAGCAGGTGAAAACTATCTTGCCCGAGGGGATTTTATAAGATTTGTCCCTTTTTCTCTTGACGGGCAAATTAAAGGCTTGCGTTTTTCTGCAAACAGAACTCGCAACACTGCTGCCGTACATTTCGTCTTGCCTGTAAACATAGCAGTATTTACACCCGGGGCTGATTTTGGTGCAGCCGTGCCACGGGTTCCAGTCAGCATAAATATTCAGTTTCTCGTTTTCCGTATTCATATCGAAGCTCCGTTTTTTAACAGTTTGCCGATGATGCCGCTGCTTGCTGTGCCATAATTGCATCAATAATCAAAACAATTGCAAGCGCCGTTACTTCGTTTTGCGGATATGGCACGTCAATTTCGTAAGTGTCGCCCCAAGTAAGCCAGCGTTTTGAAATTGTCGCAATTATACTGCCGTCGCTTTCAATTACATATTCGTGAGCAGTAAAGTCGCCGTCAACGCTCCAGCCGAGGCCGTTTACTATGTACTCTTGTTTGAAAAAAGTGAATTTTTTAATGACTTCTGCTACGTCTTCACCGTTGATGTTTACAAAATACCTCGGCAGAAACGACATAACCTTTTGGTAAATAAAGCAAATCTCATTTCCTGTGTAATCGTAAATACGGAGTTTTTTGCCTATTGTAAAAAATTCGCTTTCGGCGTAATATCTCTCGTTTTGGTTTTCGTCAAAAACGTGAAATTTATCTCTCCAGGAAAAGACTTTTTGTTTCATATAAAGCTTCATAAAATCACTCCTTATTATATTAATTATACCATATATATGACCGAAAATCTACATTTCAGTTGCGATAAAATATCTAACGGCAGATTAAGCCGATGCTTATTTCCCGTTTTGCATTAAATCTGTTGATTTTATGGCGATTTAGTTATATAATAACTGATATATCACATTGTAAAAGCGGTGAAGAGTTTGAATATACTACACTTAAAATACGCTATTGAGGTTGCGAAAACAGGTTCAATCAATAAAGCGGCAGAATCACTTTTAATCGCACAGCCAAACCTTTCACGCTCAATCAAAGAGCTTGAAAATGACCTGGGAATAACAATATTTGAAAGAACGGTTAAGGGCATGCTCCTAACGCCTGAGGGGGAGGAGTTCATCGGCTATGCCAACGACATTTTAACACAAATTGAAAGTGTTGAGAAAATGTATAAAAACGGTGTGCCGATTAAACGCAGACTGTCTGTGTCCGTGCCGAGAGCCACTTATATTTCCGAGGCTTTCGCTCAGTTTTCAAAGAATATTCCGAAAGAGTCCGTTGAAATTTTTTATAAAGAGACAAACTCATCACGTACAATTAAAAATATTACTTATGACGATTACAAGTTGGGAATTGTTCGCTATGCCGAGAATTATGACAGGTATTTTAAGTCGATGTTTGACGAAAAAGGGCTTACCTATGAGCTTGTTTCCGAATTTCACTATGTTCTTATTATGAAAAAGGACAGCCCCCTTGCTTTTTTGCCCGAAATTCACTTTTCCGATTTGGAAAATTTAATCGAAATTGCCCATGCAGACCCGTATGTGCCCACTCTTTCCGCAGCGAAGGTCAAAAAAGAAGAATTACCCGACAATATTAACAGAAGAATTTTTGTGTTTGAAAGAGCAAGCCAGTTTGATTTGCTTGCGGAGAATAAAGATATATTTATGTGGGTTTCGCCTATTCCGCAAAAAATACTTGACCGTTACGGTCTTGTTCAAAGGGAATGTGCAGACAACCAAAAAGTATATAAGGACGTTTTGATTTATAAAAAAGACCATAAGCTCACAGAGCTTGAAAAGAACTTCATAACCGAGGTTTGCATTGCAAAAAGAAAGCATTTATAAAAAACTTCTGATGCCGATATTCTTTGAAAAGTTAATACATATCAAAAAAAATATATCCTATATATCATTTGATTATTCACAATCTTCGAACATCTTGTTAAAATATTAACAATCAATAATGAGAGGTTACCGAAAGGGTTTCCGTCATAATAGGAGGTTCACCGAATGGAAAAGAAACAGTATGAAATTGTGGATAGCGTAGAAAAGCTTGAAGAGGCAATAAGCCGTGTACGCGAAGCACAGAAAAAGTTTGCAACATATACACAGGAGCAGGTTGACAAAATATTCCTTGCAGCCGCAACTGCCGCAAACAAAGAAAGAATTTCACTTGCAAAGCTTGCCGTTGAAGAAACGGGAATGGGTATTGTAGAAGATAAGGTTATTAAAAATCATTACGCAGCAGAGTATATTTACAATGCTTACCGCAACACAAAAACATGCGGAGTAATTGAGGAAGATAAATCATACGGCATTAAGAAAATTGCAGAGCCAATCGGCGTTATCGCAGCGGTTATTCCCACAACAAACCCAACTTCAACAGCGATTTTCAAAACTCTTATTTCACTTAAAACCCGTAACGGTATTATCATAAGCCCCCACCCGAGAGCAAAGAATTCAACTATTGCCGCGGCAAAAATCGTGCTTGAAGCAGCAGTAAAAGCAGGCGCTCCCGAGGGAATCATTTCTTGGATTGACGTTCCCAGCCTTGAAATGACAAATACGGTAATGAAAGAAGCAGACATAATTCTTGCAACGGGCGGCCCCGGAATGGTAAAAGCCGCTTATTCATCAGGCAAACCTGCACTCGGTGTCGGAGCGGGCAACACACCGGCAATTATTGACGAGAGTGCAGACCTTTTGCTTGCCGTAAACTCAATTATTCACTCAAAAACCTTTGATAACGGTATGATTTGCGCTTCCGAGCAGTCTGTAATCGTACTTAAAAGCGTTTACGATAAAGTTAAAGAAGAATTTGCAAACAGAGGTTGCTACTTCCTTAACGCAGAAGAAACAGAAAAGGTCAGAAAGACAATTCTTATTAACGGTGCCTTAAATGCAAAAATCGTAGGTCAGAAGGCGGCAAAAATCGCTGAACTTGCAGGCGTTAAGGTGCCCGCAGGCACAAAGATTATCATAGGTGAGGTTGAAAGCGTTGATATTTCTGAAGAATTTGCTCACGAAAAGCTTTCACCTGTGCTTGCAATGTATAAGGCAAAAGATTTGAACGACGCATTTGCAAAGGCAGAACAGCTTGTTGCAGACGGCGGTTACGGCCATACCTCTTCAATTTATCTTGACCCTGTTGCAAAGAAGGCAGAAATTGACGAATTTGCAAGCAGAATGAAAACTTGCCGTATTCTCGTAAATACACCTTCTTCACACGGTGGCATCGGTGACCTTTACAACTTCAAACTCGCTCCGTCTTTAACACTCGGTTGCGGCTCTTGGGGCGGCAACTCAGTAAGTGAAAACGTTGGTGTCAAGCACCTTATTAACATTAAGACAGTAGCAGAAAGAAGGGAAAATATGTTGTGGTTCAGAGCACCCCAGAAGGTATATATTAAAAAAGGCTGTTTACCGGTAGCCCTTGATGAGCTTAAAAATGTTATGGGCAAAAAGAGAGCATTCATAGTAACAGACAGCTTTCTTTACAATAACGGCTACACAAAGCCGATTACAGATAAACTTGACGAAATGGGTATTCAGCACACAACATTCTTCGATGTTGCTCCCGACCCGACTCTTGCTTGTGCAAAGATGGGTGCAGAGCAAATGAGAGCCTTTAAGCCTGACTGTATTATTGCACTGGGCGGCGGTTCCGCTATGGACGCAGGCAAGATTATGTGGGTAATGTATGAGCATCCGGAAGCAGACTTTATGGATATGGCAATGCGCTTTATTGATATCAGAAAGCGTGTATATACATTCCCGAAAATGGGCGAAAAGGCATATTTCATCGCTATTCCCACATCAGCAGGTACAGGCTCTGAGGTTACGCCTTTCGCAGTTATTACTGATGAAACGACAGGCGTTAAATATCCGCTTGCAGACTATGAACTTCTTCCGAATATGGCAATTATTGATACTGATTTCCACATGTCTGCACCCAAAGGACTTACGGCAGCTTCGGGTATTGACGCCGTAACTCACGCACTTGAGGCTTACGCTTCAATGCTTGCAACAGATTATACAGACGGTCTTGCACTTAAAGCATTAAAGACTATTTTTGAATATTTACCAAGAGCTTATGATAACGGACAGAACGACATTGAAGCCCGTGAAAAAATGGCTAATGCCGCCACAATGGCAGGTATGGCATTCGCAAATGCCTTCCTCGGTGTTTGTCACTCAATGGCTCATAAGCTGGGCGCATTCCACCACCTTCCTCACGGTGTGGCAAACGCGCTTATGATTGACGAGGTGCTTCGTTTCAACGCTGCGGAAACACCCGCAAAGATGGGTACATTCTCACAGTATGACCACCCGCATACGCTTGCACGTTATGCACAGGTTGCCGACTATTTAGGCCTCGGCGGTAAGAATGACGAGCAGAAACTTGAAAATCTTATCAAGGCTATTGACGAGCTTAAGGTTAAGGTTGGAATTAAGCCGACTATCAAAGATTATAACATTGATGAAAACGACTTCCTCTCAAGACTTGACGAAATGACCGAACAGGCATTTGACGACCAGTGCACAGGCGCTAACCCGCGTTATCCGTTAATGGAAGAAATTAAGCAGATGTACTTAAATGCTTATTACGGCAAGACTTTTTCAGAGGTTGAAACACCGAATAAAAGTCAGTTAACAGTAAAAAAGACATCTAAGAAATAATAAGGGGGCAATGAAAAATGAAACTTGACAGAGTAATTGCAGTAAGAAATACAAAAACAGTCTATCGCGACGGCGATAAATGTGTTAAAGTATTTAATGAGGGCTTCTCAAAGACCGATGTTTTGAACGAGGCACTTAATCAGGCAAGAATTGAGGGAACCGGTCTTAACATTCCAAAGATTTTGGAAGTTACTATGATTGACGGGAAATGGGCAATCGTTTCCGACTATATTAAGGGCAAAACTCTTGCAGACCTTATGAAAGAAAATCCCGAAAAAACAGACGAGTACCTTGAAATGTTCGTTGATTTGCAGTTAGAGGTTCATTCAAAAACCTGTGCAGACCTTAACAAACTTAAGGATAAGATGAACAGAAAAATTTGCCAGACAGATCTTGACGCGACAACACGTTACGACCTTCACACCCGCCTTGAGGGTATGCCGAAACACAACAAGGTTTGCCACGGAGACTTTAACCCGTCAAACATTATTATTTCAGATGACGGCAAAGCTTATATTATCGACTGGTCACACGCAACACAGGGCAATGCTTCCGCAGACGCGGCAAGAACATATCTTCTTTTCTGGCTTGCAGGTGACATTGTAAATGCAGACAAATACTTAAATCTTTTCTGCAAAAAGAGTGATACCGCAAAACAATATGTTCAAAAATGGATGCCCATAGTTGCCGCTTCACAGTCGGTTAAGGGTAACGAAAAAGAGCGTGAGTTCTTGCTTACCTGGGCTAATGTTGTTGATTACGAATAAGGAGAAATAAAAATGAAAGTTACAGTATGTATCGGTTCTTCATGCCACATCAAAGGTTCACGTCAGGTAGTTGAACAGCTTCAGCATTTAATTGCAACCGAAAATCTCGGAGATAAGGTTGAGCTTGGCGGAACATTCTGCATGGGTAAATGTCAGCAGGGCGTTTGCGTCACCGTTGACGATAACTTTTTCTCAGTAACTCCTGATGATGTAAAAGATTTTTTTGATAAAGAAATTAAAGCAAAGGTGTAAAATATGATTGTTCAAATTTGTGTAGGCTCTTCATGCCACTTAAAAGGCTCGGAGCAGATTGTAGAACTTATGCAAAACGCTGTTGCGAATAATCATCTTGAAACCGAAATTACACTGGCCGGCAGTTTTTGCACCGGCCGGTGCAACCGTGTAGGGGTAACGGTTATTGTTGATGATGACACTTTTACGGGTGTAACCCCGGAAAATTTTAACGAGTTTTTCAAAACTAATATTTTAAGTCGCTTTGAAAAGGAGATGTAACGCCTTATGCCGAGTTGCCTGACGCTTAAAAAATCCAACTGTAAAAACTGTTATAAGTGTATTCGCCACTGTCCTGTAAAGTCAATTCGTTTTTCTGCTAACCAAGCGCATATTATTGAAAACGAGTGTATTCTTTGCGGTCAGTGCTTTGTTGTTTGTCCGCAAAATGCAAAAGAGATTGTTGATGAAACCGAAAAGGTAAAGGTTTTGCTTCAAAGTGGGGACCCGGTTTACGTGAGCCTTGCTCCGTCGTTTATTGCGAATTATGACGGCGTTGGAATAAGCGCAATGCGTGAAGCACTAAAAAAACTCGGTTTTGCCGATGTTGAGGAAACTGCACTCGGCGCTACAATGGTGAAAAATGAGTATGACAGAATGCTGAAAGAAGAAGACAGAGATATTGTCATTTCCTCTTGTTGCCATTCCGTTAATTTGCTCATTCAAAAGTATTTTCCCAAAGAACTTCAATACCTTGCAGACGTTGTTTCACCTATGCAGGCGCACTGTATGGAAATCAAAGAAAGAATACCGAATGCGAAATGTGTGTTTATCGGACCTTGTGTTTCTAAAAAGGACGAGGCTGAGCATTACAAGGGAATTGTTGACGCAGTGCTCACCTTTGAGGAGCTTACAAACTGGCTTAAAGCAGAACACATTGAACTCCAAGCAAATCACGAAAAAGAGGAGCGCAGTAAAGCACGTCTTTTCCCCACAACGGGCGGTATTCTTAAAACAATGGCGCAGGACTCACCGGGCTACACATACGTTGCCATTGACGGTGTAGAAAGCTGTATTAAGGCGCTTAAAGACATTGAAGACGGTAAAATTCACCGTTGCTTTATTGAAATGTCAGCTTGTGTGGGCAGTTGTATAGGCGGTCCTGTTATTGAGAAAAATCACAACTCGCCTGTTAAAGATTATGTTGAAGTTGTTGCCTTTGCGGGCAGTAAAGATTTTGATATTGAGCAACCCGAACCTGCCAAAATGAGAAAACGCTTTGAGTTTATTAACAAACAAACTGTAATGCCCACTGAAACGGAGATTACCGAAATTCTTCATCAAATGGGTAAATATAAAGAGTCGCAAGAGCTTAACTGCGGTTCCTGCGGTTATAACACGTGCCGTGAAAAAGCAATAGCAATTTTCCAAGGTAAAGCAGAGCCGTCTATGTGCTTACCTTTCCTTAAAGATAAGGCAGAAAGCTTTTCGGATACAATCGTTAAAAATACACCTAACGGACTGATTGTCCTTAACGAAAAACTTGAGGTTCAGCAGATTAACTCTGCCGCAAGAAAAATTCTGAATATCCGTTCCGCTTCCGATGTTTTAGGCGACCAGGTGATCAGAATTCTTGACCCTTCGGTGTTTATGACCGTTTTAACAACGGGCAGGGGAATTTACGATAAACGCGAATACCTTGCGGAATATGGCAGATACGTTGAGCAAACGGTTGTTTATGACCGTGAGTCAAGGCTCTTAATTTGCATTATGCGTGACGTAACCGATGAGGAAACAGAAAGAGAAAAGAAAGAGAGCATAAGCCGTCAAACAGTAGAGGTTGCCGATAAGGTTGTTGAAAAGCAGATGAGAATTGTTCAGGAAATTGCATCTCTTCTCGGTGAAACAGCGGCAGAAACAAAAATTGCCCTGTCAAAACTAAAGGAGTCGATAAAAGATGAATGATTTATGTGCGGATATCGGCTTTAAGAGTGTAAATCACTTTGGCGAGCAGCTTTGCGGAGACCATATTGACGTTGTTGAGCAAAGCGACAATTCAACGGTTATTGTTTTGGCAGACGGCCTTGGAAGCGGCGTAAAAGCAAGTATTCTCTCAACTCTTACGTCAAAGATTATTTCCACAATGCTTGCAGCCGACTTGCCTTTGGAGGAATGTGTTGATACAATAGCTGCAACGCTGCCTGTTTGCTCTGTTCGCGGTGTTGCTTATTCAACCTTTACAATTATACATATTATCAATAACGATACTGCGGAGATTATTCAGTATGACAATCCTCATGTAATTCTTATTCGTGACGGTGTGTTTTTTGATTACCCGAAAACCGAAATGAATATCGGCGGCAAAAAGATTTTCCGTTCCTCCGTAAAACTTTGTGAGGAGGATATTTTTGTCGCAATGAGCGACGGCTGCCCACACGCGGGAATCGGTATATCTTATAACTTCGGCTGGAAGTATGAGGATATTGCCGCATTTATTGAAACTTTGGTTCCGGCGGGCTACACGGCAAAAACACTTTCAACAATTTTAGTTGATGAGTGCTTTAAGCTTTACGGCGAAAAACCCGGCGATGATGCCACTGCCTGCGTAGTTAAAATCAGGAAAAGAACCCCGATGAATATGCTCTTCGGACCGCCCTCAAACCGTGACGATGCTGACCGTATGATGTCGCTTTTCTTCTCAAAAGAGGGTAAGCATATTATTTGCGGCGGTACTACTTCTTCAATAGCGGCAAAATATCTTAACAAGCCTGTTGTTGCAAGCCTTTCCTTTGAGCGTTCCGACGTTCCGCCGATAGCGCATATTGACGGCGTTGATTTGGTAACCGAGGGTGTTATTACCGTCAATAAAGTGGTTGAGTATGCTAAAGACTATATCGGTGAAAATGCACTTTATGAAAATTGGAGCTTAAAGCGTGACGGTGCGGCGCTGATTTCGCGGTTGCTTTTTGAGGAGGCAACGGATATAAATTTCTACGTGGGCAGAGCAGTTAACCCCGCTCATCAGAACCCCGATTTGCCCATTAACTTCAACATAAAAATGAATCTTGTTGAGGAGCTGTCCAAGTGCTTGAAGCAAATGGGAAAACACATTAAGGTTAGTTATTTTTAAGGGTGGTAAAAATGAGAAAATTCGACACAAAAGTTCAGTACTTAAAGTATAAAGTATTAAGGGAGGTTGCCCGTCAGGCATGGAATGATACTTTGCTTCAAAACGTATTTGAAATTCCGAAAATGATTGTTCCCGGCAAAACTCCTACCATGAGATGTTGTGTTTATAAAGAACGTGCAATTCTTCAGGAAAGAGTGAAAATTGCCATGGGCGGCAATAAAGAAAACCCGAATATCATTGAGGTTATTGATATTGCCTGTGACGAATGTCCCGCAGCAGGTTACGAGGTAACCGACTCTTGCCGAGGCTGTCTTGCTCACAGATGTGAAGATGTTTGTAAGCGAGGAGCAATTTCCTTTGACCATAATCACGAAGCACACATTGATAAGTCAAAATGTGTCGAATGCGGACAGTGTGCAAAGGTCTGCCCTTACACAGCCATAGTAAACCGTAAGCGCCCGTGTCAAAATGCCTGTAAAATTAAGGCAATTTCAATCAATAAAAATGACAATGCCGCAATTATTGACAACAGCAAGTGTATTCAGTGCGGTGCGTGTGTTTATCAGTGCCCCTTCGGCGCAATAATGGATAAATCTTACATTCTTAACGTTATTGATATTCTTAAAGCAGGCGAAAAGGGCAAAAACTATAAAACTTATGCTATTGTTGCTCCGTCAATTTCCAGTCAGTTTAAGTATGCAAAGCTTGGTCAGGTTGTAACAGGCCTTAAAGAGCTTGGTTTCCATACAGTAGTTGAGGCTGCTCTCGGTGCTGATATGGTTGCGGAAAAAGAATCACGTGAGCTTGCGGAAAAAGGCTTCTTAACAAGTTCATGCTGCCCTGCATTTGTAAAATACGTCAAGTCAACATTTCCCGAAATGGTTGAGCACGTTTCTCATAACCTGTCACCGATGACTACTCTTGCTAAGTACATTAAAGATACAACCGAAAACGCAAAGGTTGTGTTCATAGGCCCCTGTACCGCCAAAAAAGCAGAAGCACAGCTCGAAACAGTTAAGCCCTATGTTGACGCAGTTTTAACCTTTGAGGAATTACAGGCTCTTTTTGACAGTCGCGACATTGAAATTACGGAACTTGAAGAAGATGTGCTTGATAACGCTTCTTATTTCGGAAGAATTTTTGCACGCAGCGGAGGACTTGCCGATGCGGTTGCAGAAGGACTTAAAGAGCAAAATATCGACTTTGACTTAAAGGCTTGTGTTTGCGACGGAATTGAAGAATGCAGAACCGCTCTTTTGAAAAAAAGTAAAAATGTTCTTGACGCAAACTTCATTGAGGGTATGGCTTGTATCGGCGGTTGCATAGGCGGTGCCGGCTGCCTTACACACGGTGAAAAGAATAAGGCAGAGGTTGACAAATACGGCAGAGAGGCTATGGAAAAGAGCATTGCCTCGGCAGTTTCAATTCTGAAATAAAACAAAGCACACTTTTGTGTGCTTTTTAATTTTGTCACTTAACATAGATTTAACATAAACTGAATATTTACTGAACGAAACGGATATACAGTATTGTATGAGGTGATACAAATGTCCGTTTTTAATTTGCTTACACTTGTAGGCGGACTTGCAATGTTCCTGTTCGGTATGAACTATATGGGAAAAGCCCTTGAAAAAATCGGAGGCGGCAGGTTCGAGTCTGTACTTGAAAAAATGACTGATAACAGAATTAAAGGCGTTTTACTGGGCGCCGGCGTTACTGCGTTAATTCAGTCTTCAAGTGCCGTAACGGTTATGGCAGTCGGTTTTGTAAATTCTTCCATAATGAGTTTGCACCAGGTAATCGGCATAATTATGGGGGCAAATATAGGTACAACCGTTACAAGCTGGATATTGTCGCTTACAAATATACCAAGCACAAATATTATTCTCAGGTTGTTAAAACCATCAGCATTTGTGCCCGTACTTGCCCTTGTGGGTATTGTAATGTATATGTGGGGCAAAAACGATAAAAAGAAAGATATCGGCTCAATTCTTTTAGGCTTCTCCGTTCTTATGGTGGGTATGGAAACGATGAGCACCGCAGTTGCTCCGCTCAGAGATGTTCCCGAATTCACAAGCATTTTAACTAAGTTTTCAAATCCTGTTCTCGGCTTGCTTGCAGGGGCAGTGCTGACTGCCGTTATTCAGTCGTCTTCTGCGTCGGTGGGTATTCTTCAGGCTCTTGCCGTTACAGGCGGAGTTAATGTTGCGGCCGCTTTCCCGATAATTCTCGGTCAAAATATCGGAACCTGCATAACAGCCGTTATTTCTTCTGTCGGCACAAGCAAAAACGCAAAGAGAACCGCAATAATTCACCTTGCTTTTAATACAATCGGTGTTTTAATTTCTATGATTTTGTTCTACAGTGTAAATTTTGTTTTCGGTTTGCCCTTCCTTGAAGACACGGTTGATGCGGCAGCTATCGCAATTATTCACACCGCATTCAATATTTTTTCAACGGTTATTCTGTTCCCGTTCGGAAATCAACTTGAAAAGCTTGCACACTTCGTTATCAGGGATGAAGCTGAGGATGAGCATAAGTCGCTTATTGACGAGCGTTTCCTTATGACACCGTCTTACGCTATCAGCAAGGTTAAGGAGCAAGGCGACTCAATGGGCGAACTTGCAAAAAATAATGTGTATTTATGTCTTGACTTGATAAAAAAATACTCTCATAATATTGATAAGAAGATTAGCAAGAACGAAAAAGATTTAGATTCTCTTGAAGATGAACTTGAAACGTACCTTGTTAAAATCAGTTCTATGAATTTAAGTGTTGAAGATTCAATTAAACTTTCAAAATTAAACCGTTCAATCAGTAACTTTGAACGTATCGGTGATTACGGTGTTAATATCCTTAAAATCAAACGTCGTATGGATCAAAACAACGTTCGTTTCACCCCTGACGCCAACAGAGAATTGGAAATTATGAGTCGGGCAGTCAGGGAAATTACTGATAAAGCAATAGGGGCGTTTGTCAGCGATGACGTAAATTTGGCAGCAGAAGTTGAACCTCTTGAACAGGTCATTGACAATCTTAAGGAAGAATTAAGAGCAAGGCATTCAAAAAGACTTCAGCAAGACGAATGTACCGTTGAAAACGGTATGATGTTCTTTGATATTATCAACTCATTTGAGCGAATTGCAGACCATTGCTCCAATCTTGCGGTTTGCATTATTGAACTGTCAAACAGAAGCTATAAAACTCACACATACTTAAAAGGTATCAAGAGCCGTGACAACAAGGACTTTATGGAAATGTTTGAGGAATATTTATTGAAGTATAAGATAGGATAAGGCTATGAACAAACTGATTTACATTGTGGAAGATGACACAAGCATTATGGAACTTGAGTGTTACGCACTAATCAACAGCGACTTTAATGTCAGTGCGTTTGGGGGAGCGGCAGACCTTTATTCCGCTCTTGAAAAAAATACCCCCGCTTTGATTATTCTTGATATTATGCTGCCCGGTGAGGACGGACTTTCAATTCTCAGAAAGATTCGTTCTACTCCTCTTTATAAAAATATTCCCGTTATTATGGTAACCGCAAAAACAAGCGAAATTGATGCGGTCAAAGGGCTTGATATGGGTGCAGACGATTACATTACAAAGCCTTTCGGAGTAATGGAGTTTATCAGCAGAGTAAAAGCGGTTATACGCAGAACACAAACAGTTTTAACCGATAACATCGCATACAAAGATCTTCTTATTGATGAGGCCAAGCACATGGTTTTTGTTAACGGTAATGAGGTTGAGCTGACTTATAAGGAATATGAAATCTTAAAACTGCTCATTGTTAATAAAAACATAGTACTGACTCGTGACAAGTTGATGGAGCGTATCTGGGGTTATGACTTCGAGCAGGGCAACAGAACGGTGGATGTTCACATTCAGTCGTTAAGAAAAAAACTCGGAGTAGCAGGAAATTATATAAAGACTATTCGTAATGTGGGTTATAAAATCAGTGATTAGTGAGGAAATATGATTTACAAAACATATATTAAAATTTTATCTCTCGGCATAGGCATCGTTCTTGCAACAAGCGTGATGGTAGTTTATGTATTCCATTTTTACTACGAAATGCAGGCGCAAAAAAACCTAAAATCAATAGCAGACATTGTATCTGCCGAAATAAATACAACGGGTGATTATTCTTTCATTAACTCGCAAAGCGCCAATGACACAAGGCTTACAGTAATTGATAAAGACGGAAAGGTTTTGGCAGACAGCTTTGAAAAAGCAACCGAAATGGAAAATCACGCTGACCGACCCGAATTTAAGGAAGCGCTTTCAAGCGGTGAAGGTTCAACTGTCAGAAAATCTGCAACAATAGGTGAAAACACCTTTTATTACGCAGTAAAACTTTCTGACGGAAAAGTTCTTCGTGTGTCGGTAACAAGTGCAAGTATTTATGTTATTTTCTATAACTCGATTTACGTAATTTCTGCCATTACGTTTGTAGTTATTCTTATTTCGCTTGCGTTAAGCTATGCAATTACAAAAAGCATAATAAACCCTTTAAGCGAACTGGGTAAAAATCTTGACAATATTGAAGAGTTCGCCCCCTATGAAGAACTTAAACCCTTTGCCGATAAGCTTAAAGAGCATAAAGAAAAACAAAAACAGCTTGACCGTCAAAAAAAAGAGTTTACAGCCAATATTTCACACGAACTGAAAACTCCTTTAACTTCAATAGCAGGTTACGCCGAACTTATTGAAAACGGAATGGCAAAGCCGGAGGATATTAAACCTTTTGCACACACAATTCGTAAGCAGGCATTAAGACTTGTAACCTTAACTGAGGATATTATTCAATTATCGCAGTTAGATGAAACCGATAAAGAAAATATCACCTTTGAAAATATTAACCTTGCACAAATTGCAGAACGGTGCGCCGAATCTCTTGAAATGAACGCAAGGGGAAAAAACGTCAGTATTTCTCTTGACATCGAAGAATGTTACATTAACGGCAGTGCCTCCTTAATTGAAGAAATGGTTTACAACTTGATTGACAATGCAATTCGTTATAATAAAGAAAACGGATACGTAAAAATTTCGGTTAAATGCTTTAATAACACAAGGGCGGTTTTGTCCGTGGAAGATTCGGGTATCGGAATTCCGGAGAAGTATAAAGAAAGAGTGTTTGAGCGCTTCTTCAGGGTAGATAAATCTCGCAGTAAAGAAACAGGCGGAACGGGACTCGGACTTGCGATAGTTAAGCATATTGCAAAGGTTCACAATGCTGAGATTTCCGTTAACAGCAGAGAAAATATCGGCACGGTTATAAAAGTAGAGTTCGATTGTTGAAAAAGCAAGTTTTATTACAAAAGATGATGTTAACGGAAGAGTAAATAATATTACGGAGAAGAGATATGAACGAATTGAAAATTAATGCGAAGCTAAATCCGATTGTTGAAAGTGAATCAAACAAAAAAACGGATATTTACGATGTTGCGATAATCGGTGCCGGTCCGGCGGGGCTTTCTGCTGCGCTTACCCTTAATGTTCATAATAAAAATATTGTCTGGTTCGGCACAAATTCACTAAGCGATAAGGTTGAAAAGAGCGAAAAAATTGCAAACTATGCAGGTTTAGATGTTGTCAGCGGCAAGGAACTGAATAATAAGTTCAGAAAACAAATGAAAACTGCAGGTCTGGAGCTTACCGACAAAATGGTAACTCAAATAAGCAAAAATAAAAAAGGCTTTATGGTACTTGCCGACAATGAAATTTATAAGGCGAAAACCGTTCTTTTAACTATCGGCGCTGTTCCCTCAAAGGGAATTACCAATGAGCAGGAACTGATCGGCCGCGGTGTGAGCTACTGTGCGACCTGTGACGGCTTTCTTTACAAAGGAAAAACAATTGCCGTTTTTTGCGGTGCGCAAAGATATGAGCATGAGGTGGAATATCTTGCCGAAATTGCCGATGAAGTTTATCTTTATACAACTTATGACTCAAAAATAAATCTTCCGAATGTTGAAATTCTGAAAAAGCCGATGAAAGCGGTTTTGGGTGAAAATAAGGTGCAGGGAATAGAACTCACAGACGGAACAAGATTTGATATTGACGGTGCATTTTTTCTGCGCAGTTCCGTTGCTCCTGCAACTATTTTGAAAAAACTGGAAATGGACGGTGCACACATTGTTGTTAATCGCAACTGCGAAACAAATATAGAGGGTTGCTTTGCGGCAGGTGATTGCACGGGCAGACCTTACCAAATTGCAAAAGCAGTAGGCGAGGGTAACGTGGCTGCTCATAAAATAGTTGAGTATTTATCAGAGAAAGAATGATTAAGATAAACGATATAACCTTGCGTTGGATTGAGCGTATGTGAAAACGAAAAGAGGCTGAAAGGTTAAAAACCCAACAGCCTCTTTTTTGCTTGGTATAATTTTTATAATATTACTGCTTTTTAACAGCCTCTTCCCAAAGCTGTTCCTTAAAGCCGGGTAATACAGCCTTGTCGGTAATAAGTATGGGGCGTTTAACCAGCATACCGTTTGTTGCTAACAGCTTTAGCTGTTCGTCTTCACTCATTTGGGGCAGTTTATCCTTTAACCCCATTGATTTGTAAAGCAAACCGCTTGTGTTGAAGAATTTTTTTAGGGGTAAGCCGCTTTTTTCGTACCATTCTTTCAGTTCTTCAAAAGTTGGGTTGTTCTCTACAATATGACGGTCGGAATAATTAACGTTTTGCCCGTCTAACCACTTTTTTGCCTTTTGACAGGTCGAGCATTTAGGATACTCTAAAAAAATCATATTATCACTCCTTTGTTTCTTAATGTTCACCGAGCCAACGCATGGCTGAATAAGCATAAACCGCACTGCCCACGGCAAGAGATTTTTCGTCAAACTTTACCATTGGGTGATGCTGTGGATAACAGTATCCGTCCTCGGGCTTTCCTCCCGCTAAAGCAAGCATAAGAGAGGGTACTTGGTGGCTTACATAGGCAAAATCTTCCGAACCTGAGGTTTTAGAAGCACTGCCGCCGCCTCTTTCATTCAGTTCTGCTACGGAAAAGGCTTTTTTGTCACCTAAAAGATCTTTCATATATCCGCTTACGCTTACAGACAAATCTTTATCGTTAATCAGCGTGGGGCAACCGCTTGTAAAGGTTACCTTCGCCTTTGTGCGAAAGACCTGTGCAGTGTTCTCCGAAATGTCAATTAACCTTTTTTTAATAAATTCCCTTGTTTCTTCATCAAAAGCGCGAAGAGTTCCCGCCATAGTCACTGTGTCGGGTATAACATTTGCGGCGGAGCCTGCCTGAACCGTTCCCACAGTCAGTGCCGCACGGTCGTTCATACCGATTTCCCGTGCCTGAATTGATTGCAAGCTGACAAGTATATGAGCCGCCGCAGTTATGGGGTCAGCTCCCGTATTTGGCATAGAGCCGTGACAGCCCTTGCCCTGAATTTCAATCTGGAAGTAGTCCGCCGCAGGTGCGCTGACTCCCGGGGCGGAAACAATAACCGTTCCCGTTTCAAAAGGCATTCCTGCCATTATGTGAATCATCAAAGCCGCGTCAACATGAGGGTTTTCAAGCACTCCGCTCTCAACCATATCCTTTGCACCCTCTAAAAGCTCCTCGGCAGGCTGAAACATAAGTTTTACCGTACCGTGAATTTCATCACGGTGAGCGTTAAGCAAAGATGCGGCGCCTAAAAGCATGGCTGTGTGCGTATCGTGACCGCAAGCGTGCATTTTGCCGTTTTCCGACTTAAAATCAACCTCAGCCTCTTCATTAACGGGGAGGGCGTCCATATCGGCACGCAAAAGAAAAACTTTGCCTGTTTTTTTACCCTCAATTAAGGCAACAACTCCCGATTTTCCGCAGTCCTCGGGTTTAAGCCCTATTTTTTCGAGTTCCTCTTTTACAAAGGCAACGGTGTTTTTTAAGTCGAAGCCCGTTTCAGGGTTTTTATGAAGTTTTCGTCTGAATTCCGTGATTTGCTCTTCATACTCTTTAGCCTCACGCATTAAATCTTCCGCTTTCATATTTTACCTCCTGCAATTATTGAAAATAGTATTACCAAAATTTTCATCATATACGTATCACTAAAAAATTGCTTTTAGTTTATTATAGCACTATGCGCTTTTGTAATCAATAATTTGAAAAACCGCGGATGTTTTTTGTGTTTACCCCTTGACAAGTAAACGTTCGTTTACTGTAATTTTGGTAAACGAGTGTTTACCAACGGAGGAAAAAGTATGGCCGACACAAAAGAAAAAATTTTGATGACATCACTTCACCTTTTTGCAAGAGACGGCTACGAGGCTGTTTCGGTCAGTGCCATTGCAGGCGAGCTTGGCATGACAAAGGGAGCGTTATACAAGCATTATAAAAACAAGCGTGCTATTTTTGACAGTATCGTTGAAAGAATGTATCAAATTGATGAAAAAAGAGCACGGGAATATGAAGTGCCTGCGGAAAAATACGAGGTTCAGCCAAAGGCTTATGAAAATATATCCTGTCTCTTATACACATCTGACGCTGCCGACGAAGGC
>CAMFPJ010000013.1 GCA_945971755.1 uncultured Clostridia bacterium | reverse complement strand
TGTATAAAACGCTCATAAAAATTCTCCAAAGCAAAAATAATATAAAATAAAATTAAATAAAATGTTGCTTTATCTTGACCTATTTTACTTTATATATATGCTTTTGTCAATGTTTTACACCATTCTGTAACAAATGTGTAATTTTTACATAATATATATTCTTTCGCAAAAAGGAACGTAAAAAAGCCACGGAAATACCGTGGCTGAAAAATTTATATTGCTCTCTTACTGCTGTTTTTAACTGTTTTTGTGGTAAGAGAAACAGGCTTTCTTGCACTGTCGCGGATTATTTCGGGTTCTGCTCCGTTTTCAACGCAGTCACGCGTAATAATAATCTTAGAAATAGTGTAGTCTGACGGTGCAGAATACATTATCGGCATAAGAACAGATTCCATAATTCCGCGAAGTCCGCGTGCACCCGTCTTTTTCTCTATTGTTCTGTCGGCAATGGCAACAAGAGCATCGTTTGAGAACTCAAGTTCAATATCATCCATTTTGAAAAGTGCATAAAACTGTTTAAGAAGAGCATTTTTAGGTTCTTTAAGAATTCTAATCAAGTCTTCACGGTCAAGCTGCTTAAGCCCTGTAATTACAGGGACACGACCGACAAGCTCAGGAATAAGACCAAACTTTACCAAATCTTGCGCTATTACCTTTGAGTAAATGTCTTCATCGGCAAATTCTTGTTTATTCTTAATTTCAGCACCAAATCCAAGTCCGGAATTGCCCATTCGTTTTTCAACAATTTTTTCAATTCCGTCAAACGCACCGCCGCAAATAAAGAGAATTTTAGAAGTGTCAATTTGTATAAACTCCTGCTGCGGATGCTTTCTTCCACCCTGTGGTGGAACATTGGAAACCGTACCCTCTAAAATTTTGAGGAGTGCCTGCTGAACGCCCTCGCCGCTAACGTCACGTGTAATTGAAGGATTTTCAGATTTGCGTGCAATCTTGTCGATTTCATCAACATAGATAATGCCGTGTTCTGCTTTTTCAATATCGTAATCAGCCGATTGAATAAGACGTAACAGAATATTTTCAACATCTTCGCCCACATAACCTGCCTCAGTAAGAGTAGTAGCGTCGGCAATAGCAAACGGAACGTCAATTATCTTTGCAAGAGTCTGCGCAAGCATTGTTTTACCCACGCCCGTAGGGCCTAAGAGTACAACATTGCTCTTTTGAATGTCAACGTCAGAATCATTTCCGTGGTAAACTCTTTTATAATGGTTATATACTGCAACGCTGAGTGCTTTTTTTGCCTCTTCCTGACCGATAACATATTCATCAAGCGAAGCTTTAATTTCCTGCGGTTTGGGGATAACCTTTTCCTCGATTTTTACTTTTCTTCCGCGAGGTTTAGAATCACCGCCGTCTTCACCGCAAATTATACCCGCACACAAATCAACACATTCATCGCAGATATATACGCCGGGGCCTGCAATGAGTTTTTCAACCTGCTCCTGCGGTTTACCGCAAAATGAGCATCTTACAGACTTGTCATTATCTCTTGACATAAACTAATCTCCAAAAATTATCTTTTATCAAATACTTTGTCAATAAGGCCGTATTCAAGCGCCTCATGAGCTGACATAAAATTGTCTCTTTCAGTATCAATTGCGATTTGCTCAACAGGTTTTCCTGTGTTTTCGGCAAGAATTTTATTGAGCTTGTCACGTGTTCTTAAAATATGGTCAGCTGTGATTTTAATATCGCTTGCCTGACCCTGTGCGCCGCCTGACGGCTGATGAATCATTATTTCACTGTTGGGAAGTGCATATCTTTTACCCTTTGCGCCTGATGAAAGCAAAAATGCACCCATAGATGCCGCCATACCCATGCAAATTGTTGACACATCGCATTTAATGTATTGCATAGTATCGTAAATCGCAAGTCCGGCAGTAACTGAGCCGCCCGGGCTGTTTATATAAAGGCTGATATCTTTTTCACTGTCCTGACCTTCAAGATAAAGAAGCTGTGCCACTACAAGTGAAGCAGTAGCGTCATTCACTTCGTCTGAAAGAACAATAATTCTGTCATTGAGAAGGCGAGAAAAAATATCATAAGAACGCTCTCCTCTTCCTGTCTGTTCAACTACATACGGTACAAGTGCCATTGTTATTCCTCCTTAAAATCCGTAATAGTATTAAAGAATCGCCCTTAAATTATTGGACAATTCTTTAATATCTAAACATTATTCACTTTGCTTTGTTAAAAATTATTCTTCAGTTTTCTTTGTTGTCTTTTTAGCTGCAGGTTTCTTTGCAGGCTTTACGGCGTCATCTTTCTTAGCAGTTGTTTTTTTAGCAGCAGGCTTCTTTGCGGGCTTTTCAGCATCGTCTTTCTTTGTTGCTGTTTCTTTCTTGGCTGCAGTCTTTTTTGCTGCGCCTTCTACTGCATTTTCCTTAATGATTCCGATAGCTTTCTGTGACTTAATGTCACCGGCAAGATTTTCAGCGGGAACCGCCGATTTAACAGCATCAACTTCCATACCGTAAGCCTTTGCAAGCTTTTCATATTCGGCATTGATGTCTTCTTCGGTTGCTTCAATCTTTTCAGCCTTAACAATTTCTTCAAGAGCAAGCTTAAGTTTAACCTGATTTTCAGCAGGAGTCTTGTAGTTTTCAAGAAGTTTATCCTTATCCATACCTGTGTACATAAGGTATGTGTTAAGGTCAAGTCCCTGCATTTGAAGTCTGTAAGCAAACTCCTCAACCATTTCCTCTGCTTCTTTTTCAATCATAACAGCAGGAATTTCAGCCTTAATGCCGTTTGCTACCTGCTCAAGAAGGTCATTGGTGAAGGCTGCGTCAGCATCTGCTTTTTTCTTCTCTTCAAGGTCTGACTTAATGTGCTTTTTAAGCTCGTCAAGTGTGTCAAACTCACTTACGTCTTTAACGAATTCATCGTCAAGAGCCGGGAGTTCCTTAACTTTAATTTCGTGAAGTTTAATTTTGAAAACAGCATCTTTAGATGCGAGTCCCTCGTGATAATCTTCGGGGAATTTAACATTTACGTCAAATTCTTCGCCGATTTTATGACCGATAATCTGGTCTTCAAAGCCGGGAACAAATGAACCTGAGCCGATAACAAGCTCATAGTTTTCAGCCTTACCGCCGTCAAATGCTACACCGTCAACAAAGCCTTCAAAGTCGATAACTGCAGTATCATTCTTCTTAACTGCTCTGTTATCAACGCTAATCATACGGCTGTTCTGCTCCTGCATACGTGAAAGTTCCTGTTTAACTTCGTCAGCAGTAACCTTTGTTGCGGCCTTTGTAGCCTTAACGCCTTTATATTTACCGAGTTTTACTTCCGGTTTAACGGTTACTTTGAATTTCATTTCAACACCGTTCTTGCCGATTTCTGTAACGTCAAGGTCAAATGGTGTATCAACAATGTCAAGTTCAGCTTCTTTAATTGCTTCGCTGACAGCCTCCGGGTAAAGAATTTCAAGAGCATCTTCATAGAAAACGCCTTCACCGTACATCTTTTCAATAAATTTTCTTGGTGCTTTACCTTTTCTGAAGCCTTTTACCGTGATATTCTTTCTCTGCTTAAGGTAAGCTTTTTGAACTGCTTCTTCAAAAGCTTCGGCATCGATTGAAATTTCAACTTCGTAAACATTAGTTTCAACTTTGTTTGATGATTTTAACATTAACTTATTCCTCCTGAATACATTTGTATTCCATAATCTTCGGTATTATATCACAATATATTTGAAATTACAATATTTTCCTGAAATTTTATTCCCATAAACTGCGAATTTACGGCGCTGAAACAAATTTCGGGCAAAAATCAAGGTAATCTGCCGAAACAAGTCTGAAATCTATACCATATTTTTCACCGTTAAACGCATATTTAAGTGAGGCGCCGTGCAAGTGACCGTAGTAACAGCGTTTAATATTGTTTTTAACCAATACATCAACAATTCTGTCGCAGTCCTTGCCCGGTGAAACGGGAGGATAATGCAAAAAAACAACCGTTTCACCGCCAAGTTCTTTTGCGAAGAAAATTGAACGCTCAATTCTGGCGCATTCTCTCGCCATTACTTTATCATCCTGTTCAGCGTCAAAAAACCAACCTCTGCTCCCTGCCACGCCAAACTCACCGACTCTGTACGCATTGTTATGCAAAATTTTTAATGTGTCAAAACCGTTTGCCTTGAAAAATAAATCAATTTTAGTTTTTGTATTCCACCAATAGTCGTGATTACCTTTAATAATAATCTTATTTCCGTTAAGCGAATTCAAAAATTCAAAATCTGCTTTTGATTCCTCCAAACTCATTCCCCAAGAAATGTCACCGTTTATTACGACGGTGTCATCAGGGGTAACCAAATGTTGCCAATTGTTTTTCAAACGGTCAACATAATCGCTCCAACCGCCGAAAATATCCATCGGTTTATCGGTTGAAAACGATAAATGAGTATCGCCGATTACATAAAGTGACATACAAAAACTCCTGTGAATAAAAAAGGCTTAATCGTTAAAAATAAAGATGAAGGGAGGTTAATAAAATGGATAACTATATCGACAGAATTACCTGTGACGCACACCACTGCCATTACAATGACGGTAACGACAAGTGCACAGCACAGTCAATCGAAGTGGGCACTCAGAACGCTAACTGCTGTGATGACACAAGATGCGCAACTTTCACATTAAAGGCAGACTGCAAAGACTGTAAATAAGCAAGAAACAAGCGGAAGCCCGGAACACGGTTTCCGCTTGTGTTTTATCAGATACCGAGCATATCAAATACTACCTGCTTCATATCTGCCTTATTGCAAACCTTAGTAAATCTTGGCGATTTACCTTTAAGAGTTGCAAGTTGCGGCGGAACAGGCTCACCCGAAGCTGCAAAAAGCTCGTCAACCATATCAAATTCGTTATCTGCTTGAATTTTATCGGAAATTGCCGAAAGAACGCTTGCTGAAAATTTATATGGATTTGCAGTAGAGGCAATTACCGTAGGAGTATTATCCCCTGAATTTTCTACATAATTCTTGTAAACATTTACCGCAACTGCAGTATGAGTGTCGCAAAGGTAATTCTTTGAGTTAAATACATCTGCAATTGTTTCTTTAGTTGCTTTATCGTCACAGCAACCTGCGGCAAAAATTGATTTAATCTGTGAGAAAACGCTGTCGGTAACTGTATATTTTCCGTCAGTTGAAAGCTTATTCATCCAATCTCTGACAGTAGCATCATTCTCACCGCAAAGGTGGAAAAGAAGACGTTCAAGGTTTGACGAAATGAGAATATCCATTGAGGGAGAAGTTGTGCAGTAGAAACTTCTGTTTCTGTCGTATGTACCTGTCTTAAGAAAATCTGTAAGAACATTATTTGCATTTGATGCACAAACAAGCGTTTTAACGGGGATACCCATTTCTTTTGCATAGTAAGCGGCAAGGATATTACCGAAGTTACCTGTGGGAACAACTACGTTGATTTCTTCACCGAGTTTAACTGCTCCGCTCTCAACCATATCGCAATAAGCGGATACATAATAAACTATTTGCGGAACAAGCCTGCCCCAGTTAATTGAGTTTGCCGAAGAAAATGCAAGTCCGTTTTCTTTGAATTTCTTTTCAATATCTTTATCCGTAAATATTGCCTTTACGCCGCTTTGTGCATCGTCAAAGTTACCCTCAATTGCACAAACACTGACGTTTTCGCCCTCCTGAGTTGTCATTTGAAGCTTTTGCATGGGGCTGACGCCGTCAACCGGGTAGAACACTAAAATTTTTGTGTTCGGTACGTCCTTAAAGCCCTCAAGGGCGGCTTTGCCCGTATCACCGGAAGTAGCAACAAGAATAACAATTTCAGTATCTTTAAGTGTTTTTTCAGATGATGTTGTAAGGAGATAAGGAAGAAGCTGAAGAGCCATATCCTTAAACGCGCAAGTAGGCCCTCTCCAAAGTTCCAAGACATATTCACTGTCTGAAAGCTTATAAATCGGTGATACTTTTTCTGAAGTGAATTTACCTTTTTTATAGGCTCCCTCAACGCAATATGCAATTTCTTCTTTGCTGAAGTCAGTAAGGTAAAGTTCTAACACTCTTTTTGCTCTTTCAATATAAGAAAGAGGAATAAGTTCATTAACAAATTCTTTACTGATTTTCGGTATTTCCGTTGGAACAAAAAGTCCGCCGTCTGAAGAGATGCCTTTCGTGATTGCTTCTGAAGCAGTTACACGAACCGACTTATCTCTTGTGCTTGTATAATACATATCTGCACGCTCCTTGCGAAAAAAATACTAATTTAATTGCCTGTTCCGTCAAATGCCGCTTCAATATGGTTGAGCTTTGACGGTTCGTCATTTTCAAAATAAACCTCAATAATATCAAACCGAGGCTGACGCTTCATATCATAATTTTTAAGAAAAAGGTTTGAGGAAGCAATAATTTTGTTACGCTTGCTGAAGTCAACCGCATCTGCAGGTGAAAATAAACTGTTTTCACTTCTCGTTTTAACTTCAATAAAGCAAATGTATTTCTTATCTTCTGCAATAATATCAATTTCGCCGAATTTACATCGGTAATTTACTGTAACAATTCGGTAACCGTGACAGCGGAGATAACGAAGTGCGGTAAGCTCGCCGTAATCACCGATTAGGTGTTTGTCCATTTTATTCACCTAAAATTTTCTTAAGAAATGACCTGCGGTGAATCGGCGAAACCCCGTATTGTGAAATCATTTCATAATGTAATTTTGTGCCGTAGCCTTTATGCTTCTCAAATTGATATTGGGGATATTTTTCTGCCATTTCAAGCATAAATCTGTCACGAGACACTTTTGCAAGAATTGACGCCGCGGCAACGCTCATTACTTTTCCGTCACCTTTAACAACTGTTTCTTCAAAAATGCCGGTGTGCGGCTCACGATTTCCGTCAATTATAGCATAATCGGGACAAATTTCAAGCCCGTCAACTGCTCTTTTCATTGCAAGAAATGTTGCATTTAATATGTTGATTTCGTCAATTTCCCTTTCTGTCGCAATACCGATTGAATAACTGATAGCCTTTTGCGTAATTATATCAAAAAGTTCTTCCCTTTTCTTTTCGGAAAGTTTTTTTGAGTCATTAAGACCGGGAATTTGAAGTCCCGTCGGAAGAATTACAGCGGCAGCATAAACAGGGCCTGCAAGCGGCCCCCTACCGGCTTCATCAACACCGCAAACGATCTTGAAGCCTTGTTCCATAGCCCTTAACTCATAACTGTAATCCATTACATTTCCTCCGGAGATTCAAGGGAAATTAAACCGAGCCTGCCACCGCGGTACTCGTCAAGAAGCATAACAGAAGTGCGTTCGGTGTCAATTTCTCCGCCGCGCATAATATTACCTCGTTTTTTGCCGATTAGTTCCAACACTTCCCAAGGTTGCAAATCTTGAAAATCAGTAATTTTATATCTCTCGGTAAGCCTTTCCGGATAATGCGCTGTCATAACCTCTATAAGTCTTACCGCTAAAAGCTCGCTGTCAAGAATTTCATCTTTAACCGAGCCGATAAACGCAAGCTTATCGCCAACCTTCGGGTCGTCAAATTTCGGCCATAAAACACCGGGTGTATCAAGAAGCTCAATTCCGTTGCCGATGGCAAACCATTGATTGTGCCTTGTGACACCTGCTTTATCGGCAACCTTTGCCTTTGCAGCGCCTGCCATTCGATTTATAAAAGAAGATTTGCCTGTGTTGGGAATACCTACAACCATAAGCCTTAACGGGTTTCCTGCCATTCCTTTTTCTTCGTTTATTCTAATTTTTTCTGCAAGAACGGTTTTAACGGCACCCAAAAAGGCATTAAGTCCTCTGCCGCTTCGGCAATCAACCGGAATGGCGGTTACGCCCTGATTTTTATAGTATTCCACCCATTTTTTAGTTGTTTCTTTATCCGCAAGGTCGCATTTATTAAGCAATACTATTCTCGGTTTACCCGAAATGAGTTCCGCCAGTTCGGGATTTGAACTGCTGTACGGAATTCGTGCGTCAATTACCTCAAGCACTCCGTCAACAAGGCGCAAACTTTCTTTTATAAGCCTGCGGGTTTTCGCCATGTGCCCTGGGAACCACTGAACGACCTGTTTTTGACTGTCTGCCATTATTATTTGTCCTTTTCAAAAATGTTTCTGTCGCCAAGCCTGTAAATTACCCTTCCGACAACATAACGTTCATCAATTAAGCCAATCCTGAAATCACGGCTGTCGGTTGAATTGTTTCGGTTATCACCCATTACAAAAATTTTGCCCTCAGGCACTGTGACCGAGCTTGACATAGCTGTTGTAAAAAACATTTTTTCTTTAATGTACGGTTCTGTTATTTCCTCACCGTCAACTAAAACCTTTGAATTTTGTCTGTCAAAGGTAATTGTCTGACCGCCAACAGCAATCACCCTTTTAATCAGCACTTTATTTATGAAGTTAGGTTGTGAAATCACGACAACATCGCCGCACTCAACAGTTCTGTTAATTGCGGAAATAATAACCGTATCGCCGTCATAAAGCGAGTTTTCCATCGATTCTCCGTTTACGACCGAGGTCTTTGCAAAGAACGCAAAAACTACACCTACTGCCAGCACCGCTGACATTAACACTTCCGCAAATTCATAAACGAGTGCCAGTATTTTATTATCACTCATGCTACACCACCGAAACTGCTAAAAGGAAAAAGCCTGTAATTTGCAACGCCCAAAATGTAGCGTTCATCAATCAGTCCGATTGTTTTTGAACGGCTGTCAAGAGAATTATTGCGGTTATCACCCATAACAAAAACCATTCCCTCGGGAACTGTAATCGGATAAACCAAATCACCCATAAGTGCCGTAGGCTCCGCTATGTAAGGTTCGTTAAGAACAACGCCGTTTACTATAACCTGATGTTCAAAAAAATCAAAATTTATTTCGTCACCGCCTACTGCGATTACTCTTTTAACGAGCGGTTCTCCGAGAAAATTAGGTTGCGTAACGACAACAATATCCCCTCTGTCAATGGTTGTATTTATAGATTTAACGGTAAGCCAATCCCCATTTTTTAACGTAGGATTCATTGAATCTCCGTTAACTCCGACTAAACGTACCAAAAAAGTAAACACAAACAAGATAATGATGATTGCATACATTATACTGTCAAGCCATTCATAAACAACGCCCCAAAAGCCCTTACTCTGTTTTTTCTTATCTTCTGAAAAATCAAGTGAAATTTCTTCTGTTTTTCTCACATCTATCACCTTTTCACAACTGCAAACAAGCAGGTTTATTTTATTCCGTCTGCTATATCGCAGATTTTTTGTAATCTATGGTTAACCCCTGACCTTGAAATCGGGACCTCAAGGCTTTCCGAAAGCTCACGAAGTGACATATCAGGATTATCAAACCGCATTTTTGCTATCTCCCGAAGTTCTACGGGCAGTCTTGAAATGCCGATTGTATTTTTTATTTTTCTTATTGCGTCAATTTGTTTTGACGCGGCACTGATGGTTTTGTCAAGGTTAGCATTTTCAAAATTAAGCTTTCGGTTAACATTATTTCGCATATCTTTATACATTTTAACGCCCATAACCTGTAAGCTTGAGTTAACAGCACCCATAACCGTTAAAATGTCTTCAATGGACTCACTACCCTTAAAATACATAACGTAATTTGAATTACGCTGAATAATTTTAGGATCAAGTCCTGTTTCAAACTCATCAAATTCAGAAATAAAAAGTGCTAAATCTTTAATAAGGTTTTTATACGGCAAAACAAATTCAAGATGATAACGCTTATTCGGGTCATTTACCGTTCCGCAAGAAATAAACACGCCTCTGAGAAAAGCAGATTTGCAACATTCGTCTGAAATATTTGCATAATTTATACGCATTGTTCTGCTTTTTATGTCATAGCCAAAAGAATTCATAATTTTGGCTCTGTCCTCCGCATCTTTAATTTCAACTCGGTATTTGCCTGCGTCTGACTTTGAAATCAACGGGGTAACACCGCAAACCTTTTTAAGTATCTCTGAATATTTATTTGCTATATTACTGTGTTCGGTTAAAGCAGAAATTTCGCGAAGCGAAAAACTTCGCGAGCAAAGCAAAAGCCCGTAGCAAAATGCGTGTAAGCAACATTCATCTTCAGCTTCAACCGAAAGTAATTCACTTTTAACATCTGCTGAAAAAGACATATCCTTTACCTGTTAATATCACGGTGATAAACCGATGCGTTATAACCCTTTTCTTTAATATTTTCACAAATAAGTTCCGCAAACACAACAGACCGATGCTTACCGCCTGTACAACCGATAGAAACCGTAAGTTGACTTTTACCCTCTGTTCTGTAAAGTGGCAGAAGATAATTTAACAAATCCTGAAGTTTGGGAACAAGACCGCGCGACTGGTCAAATTTCATAACGTAATCACGAACTTCTTTTTCAAGACCCGTGTGTTTTTTTAGTTCAGGTATGTAAAATGGGTTCGGTAAACACCTAACATCGAAAACAAGGTCGGAATCTTTGGGAATACCGTACTTAAACCCAAATGAAACAACATTTATTTTGATTGAATCGGAAACATTATCAAGGAAAAGCTCCGCTACCCTCTCTTTGAAAAGGGAATTTGTCATCAAAGAAGTGTCGATTACGAAATCTGCAATATTCCTTGCTTTTTTTAATTTTTCACGTTCGTTGTTAATAACCTCCGACAGTTCTACGGGAGAATCGGAATTTTGAAGCGGATGTTTACGTCTTGTTTCCTGATAACGCCTTGCTAAAACGTCATTGTCCGCATCAATAAAAAGAATTTTATAATCAATATTCATTGACTTTAATTCTTCAAGCGCATTAAAAAGACTTGAGAAAGAGTCGCCGAGGCGAATATCGGCGACAAAAGCAACCTTTTCTCTTGGTTCGGTTGAATCTGTAAGAATCTTAACAAATGTGGGCATAAGCTGAGGTGTCATATTGTCAACACAGAAAAAACCGATATCTTCAAGCGTGTCAATGGCTCGGGACTTACCCGCACCCGACATACCCGTTACAATTACAAGTTGCATAATGCCTACCCTTTCTAATCTCCCGAAAAACTATTTTCCGATTATTTTAACCTCTGTTTCAAGGTGAACACCTTGATTTTCAAAAACTGTATCTTGAATGAATTTTATAAGATTTATAATGTCCGTAGCAGTCGCCTTATTTTTATTTATCACAAAACCTGCGTGCTTTTCGCTAACCTGTGCTCCGCCGATTTGCTTGCCCTTAAGCCCTGAAGACTCAATAAGAGCGCCGGCAAAATAACCCTCAGGTCTTTTGAAAGTGCTTCCTGCGCTGGGAAATTCAATCGGCTGTTTCTCTTTTCTTCTGCCTAAAAGTTCATTCATTTTAGCTTTTATTTCTTCAAAATTGCCCTTTTCAAGTTTGATTACAGCAGAAGTGATTGTAAAGCCATTGTCAGAATAAGCACTGTGCCTGTAAGAAAGATTAAGCTCATCTTTTGAAAGTTCTCCTATTTTTCCCTCTAAATCAATATGATTGACAGAATAGAGAACATCTTTCATCTCTCCACCGTAAGCACCTGCATTCATGTAAACCGCACCGCCAAGCGACCCGGGAATTCCGTAAGCAAACTCAAGACCCGTGAGCGAATGTTCCAGCGCAAACATACAAATTGATTTAAGGCTTGCACCTGCTTCGCAAAGCAAAGTAGTATCATCAAGCAGAGTAATATTTGAAACATCCGCACCCAAACGAATAACAACCCCGTCAATTCCGCCGTCAGTCACCAAAACATTAGAGCCGTTACCCAAAATAAAGTAAGGTAAACCTTCATCCTTGCAAGCCGCTATAATTTCAGGTATTGACGAAATTTCTTTAGGTGTTACAAGCAACGAGGCATTGCCGCCTGCTTTGAAGCTTGTGTATTTACTCATCGGTGCACAAAACTCAACGGCTGCGCCGAGTTCCCGTGCGATAGATGCAACTACTTCGTACACTGAAAAAACCCCTTAATCTTCAAACTGTTCGTCAAGAATTGCGGCACCGATTACACCTGCGTCATTGCCGAGTACCGCTGCACAAATGTATGTTTGATTTTTTGCATAAATACTGTAACGCTCATTTTTAACATAATAACGAATCGGTGAAAGAAGTGCTTCACCCTCATTACCGATTCCTCCGCCGATACAAAGTATTTTCGGCTGGAAAATATTGATGATATTGATAATACCAACGGATACGTAATAGATATAGTTATTTACAACGTCTCTGCCAACCTTATCATTTTCACGCATTGCTTCAAAAGCGGTTGTGCCGGTAACATTTCGAATATCTTCAGAAACCATATCCCACATAACAGTATCAAAGTTTTTGCTCATTGCGTCCTGTGTCTGACGGATAAGTGCAGTAGCCGAAGCATAAGCCTCCCAGCAGCCTCTTCTTCCGCAGGTACAGCGTTCTCCTCCGAACTTAATTACCATGTGTCCAATCTCACCCGCTGCATCGTTACAGCCGTGAACAAGCTTACCGCCAATAACAATACCGCTGCCGACACCGGTGCCCAGTGTAATAGCCATAAAGTCATCAACACCGTGACCTGCGCCTGCAATAGCTTCACCGAGAGCAGCACAGTTAGCATCATTTTCAATATATATGGGAAGATGAAATTCGTCTTCCATAATCTGCTTAATTGGAACCTTATCAAAGTCAAGGTTATTTGCGTATTCAATAATGCCTTCCGCAATATTTACGGTACCGGGAGTGCCGATGCCTATGGACTTAACCTCAGACCAATCAATTCTCGCATTTTGCACTGATAATCTGATTGATTCTTTAATATCTTCAAGTATATTTTCTGTAGGTCTCGGTGTTCTTGTTTTAACAGAGCCTCTGCCGACAATGTTGTAGTTTTCATCAACTACTCCTGCAACAATATTTGTTCCTCCAAGATCTACGCCGATTCTGTACATAATAAAATCTCCTTTATATTAATAATTTTGCCAAATATCAATTTCTTGTGCATTGGGCTGATAATCATCATCCATACCGAGATGGTGAAGAAGCTCTCTTGCTGCGTTATATCCCATCTTTTTCTGTCTGTTATTCATAGCGGCACATTCAATAATGACTGCAAGGTTTCTGCCCGGTTTAACGGGAACTACCGTGAGCGGGACTTTAATATCCATAATATCTATGTACTCGTTATCAAGTCCCATTCTGTCATATACCTTGTCGGGGTCCCAAGGCTCAAGTTGAACAACCATATTGATTTTTTCGGTGAGTTTTACAGCACCCATACCGAAAAGTCGTCTTGCATTTATTATGCCTATACCGCGAAGTTCAATAAAATGACGGATATTATCCGGCGCAGAGCCTACAAGCGTTTTAGCAGATGCTTTACGTATTTCAACTGCGTCGTCTGCAATAAGGCGGTGACCTCTTTTTATAAGTTCAACAGCAGTTTCACTCTTTCCGACGCCGCTGTCACCAACAATAAGAACACCTTCGCCGTAAACCTCAACCAAAACGCCGTGGCGTGTAATTCTTTCTGCCAACTGAGTTCCGAGAAAATAAATCAGCGTTGCCATACAACTTGAGGTTGACTCGGCAGTTCTTAAAACCGGTACTTTATATTTTTCGGCAAGCTCCAAAAATCCGTCCGGTAATTCAAAGTTTCTTGTTATAATAATTACGGGCGGTTTCTGACTTGTCAGCGCTTCAATTCGCTCAAGCATCTTTTCTTTCGGTAAATTTTTAATAAACTCCATTTCTGAAAGGCCGATAAACTGAACTCTGGCAGGGTCAAAATAAGCATCATGACCCGTAAGCAAAAGACCCGGTCTGTTGACCTCTTGAGAAACTATGGAAATTTCAGATGCGTCACAAGGCAAATACAAAGTTTCATAGCCGTGTTCACTTATTATTTTTTGAAGTGACACGGAATATTTTGATGTCAAAACGCAAGCCTCCCCATTTGTAAACATACTTTTATTTATTATATAACAAACAAGAGATTTTTCCAATAGTTTTTTTATAAAAAAATCAATAAAAATTCAAGCCCGGCAGAGTATTCCCCACCGGGCCTTTTTTGCAGGCACACGAAAGCTTATTTCATATTGTCTTCATAAGACTTGATCATCTTTTTGACCATCTGTCCGCCGACAGAACCTGCCTGCTTTGATGTGAGGTCGCCGTTATAGCCGTTCTTAAGGTTAACGCCTACTTCTGAAGCTGCCTCCATCTTGAATTTATTGAGAGCTTCACGTGCTTCGGGCACCATGCTCTTTGAATTCTTAGACATTTAATTTACACCCCTCTTATCAAAAATATTCTTTGCGTTTGCAATAGTAGTTTTAGCAAAACTTCTCCGTTTATTATTGGGAATTTTTAGTTGCCGAAATCTCTTAAGCTTCTGAATTCATATCCTTGTCTTCTTGCTTCATCAATAATTCTTGCCATTGCACCGGCGTTATCGGAAGAAACGCTGTGCAAAAGAATTACCGCACCCGGATGAAGACGTGAAATAACCTTTTCGTAAGCATAGTCTGCACCCTTTTGTGCATTTGTATCCCAATCAGCATAAGAAAGCGACCAAAAGACACTGAAATATCCGAGTTTTCCAACAAGGTCTAACGCCTCGTCAGTGTATTCGCCTTTCGGAAATCTAAAATACGGCTCAAAATAGCCGTTAAAGTTTTCTTTCAGATAATTTTCAAATGTTACTATCTCGTCTTTCATTTGATCACGTGAAATTTCCGCAAATGACGGATGAGTGACGGAATGGTTACCCACAATATGCCCTTCGTTAATCATTCGCTTTATGAGGTCAGGATTATCACGAACGTCATTTAACGTACAGAAAAATGCTGCAGGCACGTTTTTTTCTTTTAAGACATCAAGAATTTTTGAAGTATATCCGTTTTCATATCCGCAGTCAAAGGTTAAATACAGAACTTTTTTCTGCGTTTGCGTATCAAGACAAAATGCTTTGAATGAATTATCCTCAAAATATTTTTGTGCCGTTACAGAAATTTCATGAGGTACCCCGTTTTTTGCAACACCATAGCTATGCGACTTTTTCTCGCGAGAAAAGGCTGCTACATCACCCTTGTTCGCTCCATTATCTTTTTCCTGTGATTCCGTTTGGTTATATTCAGTTACACTGTTAAGAGTACCGTCATTTCCATCCGGAGTTTTGCCTGCGCAAGAACAAAGTAAGGAAATTGTCAAAATTAAGCTTAAAAGCTTTATACATTGTTTCATATATCCCCCTTACTTCATAATACTGCTCATACTGTCAACCATATCGCTTATTGTGTTAACAGCTTTTTGTGCGGTTTTCTTCATCTTTCTTTTAGAAGAACTGCCCGAAACCGCATCTGTAATTACGGCTGCTGCTGTACCTGCAAGAATACCTGCACCCATTATTTTGTAAAATTTGCTGTTCATTTTTTTACCCCCTTTTATTTTTTTGACCTGCGGTCAATATTATTTTTTGATAAAATTCAAAAAAAATTAAAAATATCTGTTTATAATTTTTTCTAAAAATGTTATACTTTGTTTATCAAAATTTTTAAGGTGATAAAAATGGAACTTAACATTGTTATGGTTGAACCTGAAATCCCGCAAAACACGGGCAATGTTGCCAGAACCTGTGCTGCAACGGGTGCAAGACTTCATTTAGTAGGCCCAATGGGATTTACTCCGGATGACAAAAAATTAAAACGCGCCGGTCTTGATTACTGGCACTTACTTGATATTACATATTACGATTCGCTTAGTGATTTTTTTGAAAAGAACCCTGAAGGCAACAATTACTTTTTCTCAACAAAAGCACAGCACAGACACACAGATATTAAATACCCCGACAAAGTTTTTCTTTTTTTCGGTAAAGAGACGGCGGGGCTTCCCGAAAAACTTCTTTATGAAAATGCGGACACTTGCGTAAGAATACCGATGATTGACGACGCAAGAAGCCTTAACCTTTCAAACTCTGTTGCAATCGGTGTTTATGAGGTTTTAAGGCAATGGAACTACCCGAAACTTTTGGAGTCCGGGGAACTCAGAAATTACAACTGGGCAGACTTAAAATGAAACAAATAACCCGAGAGCATAAACTCTCGGGTTATTTGCTGAAAAAACGATTAAAAAAGATTTACTTTTATTTTTTCGTCATTTGCCTTATAGAATTTGCGGTCATTAAGTGCCCAAAGTCTATTTGTAAACTCACCTGTTTTTGTGCTTGAAAGAGCGTCCATAATTTCATAAACATTGGCGTCCATCATATCAAGTTGCGATAAAAGAACTGCCTCAAGGAAAAGCGGTCTTACCGCTGCGCCGAACTCGGGCTCGCCGTGGTGAGAAATTACCATGTGCTGTAAAAGAAGCGATTTTTCTTTATCTGTTCCGAGCTTTTCCGCGGTCTCGGAAATCATCATAGCACCCTTTACGAGATGTCCGATAAGATTTCCTTCTTTAGTGTACCCCGACGCAAGACCCGTTCCGCTGATTTCAAACTCAACTGTTTTTGCGATATCGTGAAGAACGGCGCCTGAAATTAAAAGTTCACGGTTAACGAACGGATAGACATTACAAACCCCTTCGCAAAGCTTAACTATTGAAAGAGTATGCATCATAAGTCCGCCGCGAATTGCATGATGAAGTTTGAAAGCCGCAGGAAAACAAACAAGTTTTTCACGATGTTCATTCAAAAGATAAAGAACAAGGTTTTTTAAGTCCTCATCCTTAAAATCTGATACAATTCCGACTATGCTATTAAACATATCTTCGCCTTTATAGTCAGCTGATTTAACGTAATCGTCAAGTGAAACGCCGTCTTCCGGAGTAACAGGACGAATCATATCAATAATGAGTTGGTCATTATCACGGTATTTTTGAAGCTTACCGCGTACTTTAACAAGCATATCTGCTTCTAAATTATTTGTAGGATTGGGTGTATAAGACCAAATTTTCGCAAAAATTTCTCCGTCTTTGTCGGACAGAACAAGGTCAAGGTAAGAACTGCCGTTTTTTGCCGCTTTAACTTCACACTGCTTAATTACGGCAAAAAGGTCAACCTGACCGTTGCCAACATCAGTAAAATTCATAACAATACCTGCATTTCATAAATATTTCGTTTTTTATTATACACTAATAGCAGGCTGTTTGCAATAACTTAACCGAAAAGCATAAATTCTGTGTTTATTTTTGCCAAGAAAAAAGCACACATTCCCATTGTTAACAAAACAATAATAATTGCTGTAATTAAATAATACTTCAAAATTCTGTAAGTTTCAGTCATAGTTTTTCACATTCCTTTAATACTTTTACTACTGCCTCTCCAAGCAGCTCCGCTGAATAAACCGCTTCCCGAACGGTGTTTGCCTCTGTTCCGATGTCAACATTTACCGCACAAGGAACTAAATCTAAATTATATTTTCTTGCACAGAAGAAAATAGGTCTTGCAACCTTTGGATAAGACAAAGCAAGAGCATTTTGTAAATGTATAGCAAATGTTAAGTTTTTTTCCCAATTCGGAAAACCGGTTACTATACCGTTTTCACAACCTGCGGTAATTTGAATTTGAGCAACCTTTTTGCCGTCAATTTCAGTTACGGTTTTAACCTTTGTACCGTCTTTTCTTGTAATTGAATCGCGATGCAAATCAATCACAATTTGAATTGACGGATTTTCTCTTAAAATTTTACTGATATTATCTCGTGATCGGTCAAAAGCTCCGCTGAACGATGTATCGTAAACGGTTTTATCATGAATTACTTTGTATCCGTAAGATTCAATTGTATCGCAAAGTGCATCTCCTGCCCTTAAAACTCCAAAGTTTTCCTCATTCGCAAAAAGATACTTTGAATAGAATTCGTTTTCTGATATTTGATAACTTTCGGAAATATGCGTATGATACACAAGCACAACGGGTTTATCTTTTTCGACATTTGCTACTATTTCTTTATTTAGGTAATCTTGGATATTCACTTTAACGTCTTTTGTTGTGTTTCGCAAATTTACACAGCCGAAAGTTGCAGTAATATTTTTTGAAGAGTAATCTTCCGAAGAAATTTTTCCGTCATTTTCGACGGAATCCAAATTTGATTTTGCATCGTTTTCCAATTTTGTTATGTCATCATATTTTGAAGAAAATTTGTGTGATACGCTCGGCAAATTATTATAGTATTTTTCTGTTTCCGTTCTTTGTTCGGTAGTTTCTTCTGTTTTTGCAGCCTGTTCTGTTCTGCTGTAGTTTTGAATTCTGTTTAACAGCATACGCGGAACAGAGAAAAATCCGCATACAGTAACTATTGATAAAACAAGGCATAAAAAAGCAAGTTTATTAAGATTTATTCTTTGGCGATGCCTACGCCGTCTTGTCCGTTTTCTCATCGAAAGTACCGTCCGTATAAAAAAGATTTATTAAAATATATGAACAAAAAAACACAATATTACTAAAAAAGAGAAAGAAATACAGACGGTTCAATATGGGGTTGCAAAGCGCCTGTCTCTTATACACATCTCCGAGCCCACGAGACAAGAGGCAATCT